>JBFHES010000117.1:0-13307 GCA_041584015.1 Bacteroidales bacterium | reverse complement strand
GAAGTATTTTAAGTTTCTCGAAATTCTTAAAAAGCAATTGGGATCGAAAACAGTTTTGTCAGCAACCATTCGCCTGCATCAGGTAAAATATTTTGAGATAACCGGAGTGCCGCCAGTTGACAGAGGCATGCTCATGTTTTACAATATGACACCGTTGGATGAATTCCGCACAGCTAACTCCATTTACGACAAAGGCATTGCAGCCAAATATTTGAAGAATTTTGAGGTTTATCCTCTACAGCTCGACTGTGTTTTGCCAGCTTATCATTCAGTTATTCAGTTCGGTCGAAACAATCGTGTGAGGTTAATAAGTGCCGATTTGCTGGAGGATATTATGCAAAGCACTGATTTTAAAAAGGTAGAACCCGATATTTTGGTGGCTACAGATGATGTGCGATTAAAAGGCGAACGATTGCAAAAAGGCGACACCATAAAGGTGGATCGGATAGCAGCTGAAGAAACAAAAATAGCCGCACGACAAATAGGAAGGTTTTTAAAAAGTGATACCTTGCATTTGGGGTTTTACCATTTTAACGAGTATTTTAAATTGAATTATGATAAAGAGAATATCGAAGATATTATTGATAGTTTTAGGTAGTGTTGCTCTTAGTATTTATCCTGTAATGCTCTCTACCGGCTGCGGTGGTGGCGATTACTATATTGATGATTACATGAGTTTGGTAGAACCGTCGGTTATTAATGAGCCGTTTTTGCAGCCATTCTTATTAAGCGATGATCATTATTTCGATTACAATCTTGAGAGCGAGCTGGAGCCTAAAGTTGCGAATTTAGAGGAATGGCATGAGTATTTTAAAAAGAAGGCTCCAATCGATGATATTGATCAACTAATTTATTCTAGTACAATTGAAGAGCTCGACTCTTTAGCTCAAAGTATTGATGACAAAAACAAGAAGATTCTTCCAGCGCGATTTGTTAATAATAAGGCTGCTAAGTTTATATACAAGAAAAAACGAACAGAATTTGTTGATTACCTAAAGTATGCCAAGCGTTGCGAGCCTCAGGTGTCTGTTGGTTGGGGTTACTGGGATGAACCAAATCGTGATTACAACAAAATGGAAGCGCTAATAAGCAAAGGTGAACGGCTTTTTAATGAATGTAGTTCCGATTATTTGAAATTGCGTTACGCATATCAATTGGTGCGCATGGCACATTATGCCCTTGATTTTGAAAAGTCTGTTGCCCTCTATGATAATTTGGTAGAGCCGCTGCAAGTGAATAGCATTATTAAAGACTGGGCTTTGTCGCAAAAGGCGGGTGCATTAAAGGGCTTGAATAAGAATAATGAGTCGGCTTATATTTTTACGCAATTGTTTGATAGGTGCATTAGTAGAAGGTTGGTGGCAGCTCGAAGTTTTAAGCTGAATTATGATACCAACCTGGATAGCCTGCTGCAGATGGCTAAATCCCCTGATGAGCAAATTCCTATCTATTTTCTTGATTATTTGTCAGGTTGGGATGAAAATGAGCTTGAGTTAATAGAACAAATACATGCAATAAATCCGGCATCAGAATATATATTAGCAGTGCTGGGTAGATATGTGCGCAAGGTTGAAGTCCAATTTTTAAATGCTGATAATTATTACTACAATCACCATATCGACAAAAAGGAGCAGCAAAATATCTCCGACTATTTTAGTGCAAAGCTTAAGGATGATCGACTTAATAAGAAGCATGTATGGCAGTTTTTTGCCGGCTATATTCAAATGATTTTTAATAATGATGTTGCCGCTGATCAATATTTAAGCGCTGCTGTTGCTGGTTGGCCAAAGAATGATCTGGCTCCGCTTGACCATATCAGGTATTATAAATTTATTAATCACCTGTTGAGAGCTGATAGCATGAGCACGGATCTTGAGGAGCAATCATTCGAGATGCTTAATTGGATTGCCAAGGCCGAGAATGTAAAGACAGGAGATGCGCAAAGCTTTTTGTTAACAAAAATTGCTTTCATGTATACCAAACAACAAAATGGTTTAATGGCAGATTTATGCACTAAGGCTGGTCCTAATAGTCATTATTTTGGCGACTGGTGGGGTGAGCGAAGTTTGGATGAATATATTTCGTTTTTTCAGAAGGAGAACAAAAGTAATTTTGAAAACTATTTATTCAGAAAATTTCCACTTAATCTGAATGAACTATATGAAAAACGAGGCACACAGCTATTAGCTGAGTTTAAGCTGGAGGAGGCAATGGCTTATTATAAAAAGGCTGGTACTTCAGTCTTTTATCATTTACCTGCCGATCCATTCACCAGTAGATTATTGGATTGTCATGACTGCGATTATGAGCAGGCGAAAGAAATTTCTTATACAACATATAGTATGCTAGAGCGCATGTTAGAGCTTAAGCAGTTGGCAATTGACGATCCGAGTAATGCCGCCCAGTATTATTACCTCCTGGGCAATGCATTTTATAATATTACCTATTATGGCAATTCGTGGACCGCATTAACCAATGAATCAAGATCTGAGTACTCGCAGGGATACGCGAGTACAAGACCGGCAGCCTATTATTACAATCTTGCCATGAACAACACCAGCGATATTGAGTTTGCTGCAAAGTGTTGCTTCTTGGGAAGTAAATGCGAAATAGTACTTAACGAGGGTGATGGCGATTGGTATAACGAGGGTGCAGACGAGTCGGAGAGTGAATATTATATTGAAGAACCTGATGAACATGCATACCGTTTTTATACAATCTTAAAAAAGAACTACGCATCAACCGAATATTATCAGGAGGTTATCAAGGAATGTTCTTATTTTCGCACCTTCCTGGAAAATAGTTATGAATAATTTTAGTTATTTATCTAGCTGTATATTTAAATTAAATGATTAGAAAATTCTTATTCATAGTATCTTTTTGTCTTGGCCTTGTGTTTACAGGTTATTCCCAGTTGACTAAACTTTACGGTTTATTGCCTGAATATGCCGGCGATACATTAGCGTTTTACAGTTGGACAGATGCTTTTACAAGCAATGAGGTGCTAATTGGAAAAGGAGCCGTTGCCAAAAATGGTGAGTTCAGTTTAAACCTGAATATAGATAAAACACGGGCTGTTCATATTTATTTAGGTATTTATAGGGGTGAGATGATTCTTGAACCCGGAGCAAGTTATAGCATTAAATTTCCTCCAAAGGAAGAGAAGAAAATTGAAGATGAGCTCAACCCGTTTTTTGAAGCCATACAGTTTTACATCGGACTTGATGATACCTCTTACACTGAGTTAAATAATCAAACCCGCGATCTGGATCAGTTTACCAATTATTTTCTTGTTGAGAATCAAACACGCATTGCACAACGCAAAATTAAAAAGGAACATGTCGATCGTTTTGTTACGGTATTAGATAGTATTTTTCCTGATTCCGAGAATGCCTATTTTAATGATTATAAGTTTTACAGAATTGGGCATGTACGTAATATTTGCGAAACCCTGGATATGAACGAATCAAGTGCTGCTTTTTTTCAGGAACGTCCGGTGTTGTACACAAATGATGCATATTTTAATCTATTCAATCAGGTTTATACCAAGTTTTTGCCGGTGTTTGTTAAATCCACCGGACATTACGAATTGATTGATTTAATACAAGAAGATACAGCTTACACACAGATAAAGTCAGTTCTGTCAGCCGACACAACGCTCAGCAACGAGGCGCTTAAGGAGATGGTTTTAATGAAGCTTTTATACGAAGGCTTTTATGCCAACCGATTTGATGCGATACCGGTAATGGCCTTGCTTGATTCGCTCATTGATAAGACAACCTTTAAGGAACATCGGCAAATTGCGAAAAACATGCAAAAGCAGGTTGGCCATTTGTTACCAGATTCCTTTGCACCAGATTTTAGCTTATATAATGTGGATTCTACTTTGTTCACCTTAGAAGAGTTTCGGGGCAAATATGTATATTTGAACTTCTGTAATAATAGTAGTTATACCTGCCAGCAAGAGTACGAATTATTAAAGGCTTTGAACGATAAATTTTCTCGACATCTTGAGATTGTATCCATTTCAACGGATAAAAACTTTCGAACATTTGTAGAGCAAATGTATAAACGAGACTGTTCCTGGACATTCATTCACTATGGCAATCAGCCAGATATTTTAAAGGATTATAAAGTCAGAATTTACCCAAGTTATTTTTTAATAGATCCGTATGGGAAAATCTTGGTAGCTCCGGCTTTGTCGCCTTCTGAGAATTTTGAGAATGCCTTTCACAGGGTACTCAATAAAAGAACATAAATAAAAACCCGAAACATGAAAACAACAATACTAAGTAGCTTAATATTATTCGTATTTGCATTTTGCTCTTCTGATCTTTTAGCTCAAAAAGATTATGAATTGTTCTTTAGCGAAGATCATATAAACTTTTCACAAAAATGGAAAAGTTCTAAGATAGCAGATGAGACAAGTTTAAAGGAGTTACGTTTAAGAATTGAAAATAGCGATACGGTAGAGGTGAAAATAGTTTTCACAGTAGGCTTTTATTTTCAATCTATTCTTAAGGAAGAAAGTGAGGAAATAACTCTTTGCCTAAAGCCCGGTAAAAATGTGAAAGGTAAATTTGGTGGCTTGATTTTCGAGCCGGCAGGCTTTACTAACAAACAACTGGCAAGTCCGGAGTTTAGCTGGGAATTTACGAAACTCGATATTTTTAGAAATGAATCCTGCAAGTAGCTAATTGCGGTGCTTCATCTTCCTGCTCTGCGATGTGTTAATAGAGATTTTAAGCTCTACTAAATGATCGTAGCTTTGCATCAGATACTATTTTGTAACTAAATCTCGTGAAAAAAGTCTCAGTTTTTATCTGTAAATTTACCTCTGGGTTTAAAGATTAATAAGCATGACGGACAAGAAAGAAGATAGGTCTCAGATGAGTAATTACAGCAGATCGTTTTTTCCTAAAGAAGAAATGCTGGAGGTGAAACGACGTAATCGCAAATTGGTAATTGGTATTCCAAAAGAGGAAGATAGAAACGAGAACCGGGTTGCACTTACCCCGCTGGCGGTTGAGATGCTTGTGAACAGCGGGCACGAAGTGTTTGTAGAAGAAGGAGCTGGTTTAGGCTCTAACTTTGCAGATACCGATTTTAGCGAAGTTGGTGGAGCCATCACGGCTTCCACAGCAGAAATCTACAAAAGCGATATTATATTAAAAATAGCTCCGGTAAGTGAAGAAGAAATTGACTTACTAAAGGGTAATCAAATAATTATTTCGGCCTTAAACATAGGCACCCAATCAAAGGAATATTTTCAGGCATTAAAGCGCAAACGTATTACAGCAATTGCTTTTGAACTGCTGATGGATGAGAATAAGTGCTATCCGGTTATGCGTTCTATGAGCGAGATTATAGGAAGTACTTCGGTGCTTTTAGCTGCGGAGTATCTGAGTAAACGAAACATAGGAAAAGGTAAGATTCTTGGCGGCATAACAGGCGTTAATCCGTCGGAGGTTGTAATCCTTGGAGCAGGAACGGCAGGGCAATTTGCGGCACGTACAGCGCTTGGCTTAGGGGCAATTGTTAAAGTATTCGACGATTCTATTTATCGCCTGCGCATTCTTCAGCAAAACTTGCAACATCCCGTTTTTACCTCAATCATGCAGCCAAACATCCTACGAAATTCCTTGGTTACAGCCGATGTAATAATCGGAGCCATGGAGCTGATGGGAAGCGATACAGGTTATATTGTTTCAGAAGATATGATCCAGCAAATGAAGAAAGGCTCTGTGGTTGTTGATGCCAGTATTGATAGAGGTGGCTGTTTTGAAACCTCACGAATTACAACACATAATAATCCGATTTATATTAAACATGGGGTTGTACACTACTGTGTGCCTAATATTGCCTCGAGTGTGGCACGTACAGCAAGTTATGCCTTGAGCAATATCTTTGCACCTATCCTAAATAAAATAGGAAGCTCGGGTGGATTAAATCCACTAATAAGAGCTGATGTGGGAATTCGTAAAGGTGTGTTTTTGCTAAACGGAACACTTACCAATAACTATATCGGAAGTTTCTTCGATATTCCATCAAAAGACATCGACCTGCTCATTGCAGCTATGTAGTGTTTGCCTTAAAATCTACTTGTTACCGATTGCAGTATTCCAGCACAGCATCTGTAATGTGTTTTAGCTGTTCTTCATCCAACTCGGTTTGCATTGGTAAGGATATTACTGATTTTGAAAGTTGCTCCGTAACAGGCAGTGATACTGACTTGTATGCTGAACTATCAAAAGCCTTTTGCAAATGCAAAGGTATTGGGTAGTAAATCATGGCCGGAATATTCTTCTCCTTTAAGAACTGCTGTAAGCCATCCCTGTCAATGTTTTTAGTAACCATGGTGTATTGATGGAACACATGGTCGGTATAGCTTGCTGTAGTTGGAGTTTGTAGGTATTCACAATCCTTAAAAGCCTCGTTATAATACGCTGCTGCTTTGTTTCTGGCAGCTGAATAATCATCTAAGTATTGTAATTTCACTTTTAGAACAGCAGCCTGAATACTATCCAGTCTTGAGTTCACACCAATTCTGTCGTGATGATAGCGAACCTTCATTCCATGGTTAACAATCGATCTTATTACCGCAGCCAGCTCGTCGTTGTTGGTAAACAGTGCGCCGCCATCGCCATAGCAACCTAGATTCTTTGATGGAAAGAAAGATGTGCAGCCAATATCGCCAATGGTTCCCGATTTAGCTGTTGTGCCATTGCTGAATGTATAGTTGGCACCAATTGCCTGACAAGTATCTTCTATCACTGCAAGCTTATGTTTGCTGGCAATTTCCATTATTGCTTCCATGTTAGAGCTTTGCCCGAACAGGTGCACAGGAATAATTGCCTTGGTGTTTGGTGTAATTGCTTTTTCCAGTTCAGCCGGATCGATGTTGTAGTTGTACGGATCTACATCAACTAAAACAGGTTTTAAACCAAGTAGCGCAATTACCTCAACAGTTGCAATAAATGTAAATGAAGTGGAGATTACCTCGTCGCCGGGTTTAAGTCCGAGCGCCATTAATGCAACCTGCAAAGCATCCGTTCCATTGGCACACGGAATAACATGTTTAACACCCAGATAATTTTCCAGATCGGCAGCAAATTCTTTAACAACAGGTCCGTTAATAAAGGCACTGGTGTTTATTACATCTTGAATGGCTTCATCAACTTCTGTTTTTATGCGATCGTATTGCGACTTTAAGTCGACCATTTGAATTTGCTTCATAGTCTGGATTTTTAAACGGGTATATTATTAAAATGAAGTAGAGAACTGACGGAGAAAACGTACATCGTTTTCAAAGTATAGTCGTAAGTCTTTAACACCATACTTTAGCATTGCAATACGCTCAACGCCCATTCCAAAGGCAAAACCGGTAAACTGCTGACTGTCGATACCGTTGCTCTCCAGTACGTTCGGATCAACCATACCGCAACCTAGTATTTCCAGCCAACCAGTGTACTTGCATACATTACAGCCTTTTCCACCGCACAGGTTACACGATACATCCATTTCTGCAGATGGCTCGGTAAATGGGAAATAAGAAGGGCGTAGTCGGATGGCTGTTTTTTCGCCAAACATTTCCTGTGCAAAATAAAGTAGTGTTTGCTTTAAATCTGCAAACGAAACATTTTCATCAATGTACAAGCCTTCAACCTGATGAAAGATACAATGTGCTCTTGCGGAAATTGCCTCATTACGAAAAACACGTCCCGGCGAAATCGTACGAATTGGAGGTTTCTCATTTTCCATCTCTCTGGTTTGCACAGATGAGGTATGTGTTCTTAGCAGTATGTCGGGATTTTTCTCGATAAAGAAGGTATCCTGCATGTCTCTTGCCGGATGTTCCTCGGCAAAGTTCAATGCTGAGAATACGTGCCAATCGTCTTCAATCTCCGGACCTTCAGATATTGTAAATCCTAATCGGGAAAAAATGTCGATGATCTCGTTCTTAACAATAGAGATAGGATGACGTGATCCTAATGGTTTAGGGTCTCCCGGAAGGGTAAGGTCTAAATGACCATACTCTTTATCAGCTGCACTTGTTTCCGATTTAAGTGAATTAACTTTATCGAAAGCAAGGTTTTTGAGTTCGTTCAGGCGTAAACCAAATTCCTTCTTCTCTTCAACAGGAACATTCCTGAATTCTGAGAACAAGTTGGTAATTTCTCCTTTTTTTGAAAGCAACCGAATTCTGAACTCTTCTATTTCACTCTCTACCTTGGATGAGAATTTCTCAACCTCTTTTTTTAATTCGTGTATTTTATTCAGCATTGTATTCAATTTTCCGATTGCTAAAATTCTATTTTTTCAAGCCTGCAAAGTAAATAATTTTCCTGCAGATGCTTTATATGATGTGACGGTGAAAAATGGCTTACCTGCTATTTTAACAGCTTCATCGACATTTTAATGTCTTTAAGTGGTCGGTCAGATTTATCTTTCTCAACAGCGGCTATTAAATCAATCACTTCCAAGCCTGAAATAACTTCACCAAAAACGGTATAGTTGCCATCTAAATGCGGCGTACCACCAACGGTTGTATAAGCTTTTATTTGTTCCTCAGTAAATTTCTTTAAGGGCAGTTTATCCATTTCCGTCTTATTCATTTCTTCAATCTCTTTTTGCAGCGCTACAAGTCCTTCCATGTTCTGTGCTTTTCTAAGAGAATCAACTTTGTTCTTGTAGCTAGTGTTTTTTGGATCGTGAATAAACTTAGAAAAGAATCCGGAGATCACCTGCTGGTTCATTCGCTTAAGTTGCATATCCATTTCTTCGGGCGTATAAACTTTACCTTGTACAATGTAAAATTGCGATCCTGATGATTTCTTTTCTGGATTAACATTATCACCATTTCTAGCAGCAGCCAGAACTCCTTTTTTATGAATTAGCTTGCTGTTAAATTCTGCAGGGATGGTATATCCGGGGCCACCATTACCAAGTTGCTGACCAGGTAAAGCCTTCTTTGAATCCGGGTCGCCACCTTGTATCATAAATTGACTAATAACGCGGTGGAAAATGGTGCTATCGTAAAATCCTTCTTCCACAAGCTTAACAAAGTTGTCGCGGTGTAATGGAGTTTCATTGTAAAGTTTAACCTTAATATCGCCATATTCTGTAGTGATAAGTACAATTCTTTCCTTTTCACCCGGAAGCAACGATGTTTCCGAAAATTCCGTCTTTGTATTTGCAGATAAATTATTAACGCCCAATAATAGCGCAACGAAGAGTAATATTATTGTTTTTTTCATCATCAAAATAATGTTTGTTTAAGTGTTATTTGCAAGGTGTGAAAATAGTAATTTTTGATTGTTTATTGTAAGCGGTTGAAAAACATAATTTTCTGTTTGCTCCTTACTATTTTGAAGTTATTTTTGTGTTGAAGTAGAAAGGGGCAGATTATTAATAAGATGCTAAAGAGATTAATATGATTTTTCTACTTCATGATCCCCGATAGACAGGGATATTTACTGCCTTTAAGAAATGAAATAATTCTTGCATGAGTTTCTTAAGCAAATAGGGCTGGAATATAGAATTATGTTAATTTTGAAAGTTAATATGAAAAGATTAAAGCACATACTAAGTTTATTTATCCTGCTGGCAATACTTGGAGGCTTTTTATACTCGTGCGACGAGGACAAAAATCCGAGAGCGGTTGTTACTGTAGTTTATAATAAATTAACCGACACCGGGTTTGTACAAATTCCAGTTGGTAATGCCCGCGTTTGGTTTAATCCACCGGAGAATGCTTCGCAGCCTGATATTGTTAAATATGTAAAAGTTCCTGAATTAACAGATATTCGGGGGCAGGCGGAATTTGAAACCAATACCGAAGCAATTATTGAGCTTATTGCTAAAGGTGAAGATTCTACCGGAACAACCAAAGAAGGTGCTGGTGTGATCGTTCTATTGAAAAATGAAACATACTACGAAACTATAATACTTGAATAATATAATACCTATTCTTATGAAAACATCAAAAAGAACAATATCACTAATAATAGCTGCACTTTTCATGTTATCGTTTACAACATGCAGAACCATTGAAGAGCCAAAAGCTATTATTTATGTTTATGAAGTTGATGCCGCTGGTAACGAATGGCCGGTAAACAATGCAGAGGTTTGGTTAGATCCGCCTGAGTCTGCATCGCAGCCAGATTTGTTAAACTATGCAAGTCAGAAGCGATTGACTAATCTTAGTGGTGAGGTGGAGTATGAGTTTAAGTACGAAGGAATTGTTCAGGTAAAAGCCGAACATTCTGAGACTTGCGGACAAGGTGTTATCATACTTAGTTACGACAATGTGTATAATGAGCGAATTAGATTAAGTGCTTGTTATGTAGCAGAGGAAGAAGAAGAAACTGCCAAGTAGTTAGAGCTGAATTGTAATAAAAGAACAACATGAAAAGATCTTATTTCATACTCCTTCTGTTTGCTTTCGCAACAATATTTGCATCGTGCGACGAAGCTGATCCGGAAGGAATAATTACTGTAATTGATACGGAAGGCCGCTTGGTGAAAAACGCAAAAGTTCAGATTTTCTCGAAACCTGCCAATACCATTTTGGAAGATTCCGACTTTACCGGAACCGACGGTAAAACCTATCATAAATTTACCTTTGAAGGTACTTTCAATGTTTTTGTTGAACGTGAAAACTATTTTAACTTCGACAGATTAGTTGGTGAAGGTGAATTGAAACTTACCAAGGATGAAGTAACCGAGATAACAATAGAGCTGCATTTACCTGTAGAGCTGCTTTAACCTAGTATAATAGTATTATCCAAAAAGATATATTGTGCCTGATTCTTACTTAGAGTCGGGCATTCTTTTTATATAAACATCCTGCTGCGGGAATGGAATCTGAATCTTATGTTCATCAAAAGCTTTGCTAATGGCGAAGCGTAAATCGCTTTTTACATTCTCAATCATAAACATATTTTTACTCCAAAACAGAACCTCGAAAACAAGCGCAGAGTCGGCAAAGTCGGTCAATCTAATTATTGGCTCAGGATCGTTTGTAATATCTTCATGGGCTTTGGCAGTTTCATACAGCACGTTCCTGACCTTTTCAACGTCGCTGCCGTATGCTACACCAATTGAAACCCGAAACCTGGTGTTGTCAACCTTATGGCTCCAATTAATCACATTGTCGTTAACCAGTTTAGAGTTAGGTAGAATGATAATGATGTTGTCGCGTGTTTCAACTTTCGATGTGCGCAGTCCGATGGCCTTCACACGGGCAACCATCGAGTCTACTTCAACAATATCTTTAACAGTAATCGATCTTTCGAATAGCAGAATAAACCCCGAAACAATGTCGTTGAATAGTTGCTGAATACCTAGTCCTAAACCTACAAGCAGTGCTGCCGAACCAGCAATAAGCAAGGTGATTTTAACACCCAGAGTTTCAAGAATTATGGTAATGGTAACCACATATATCAAATACTTAATTAGTTGATAAATCGTGTGGCGTTGGCCAACATCCAGCCGTTCAGAAGTGTGCTTGTTGTTCAATATCTTTCTAATGGCAAGCAGTAAAAACCATGCTACCATTAAGGTAACAAGCACCATTAACAAACTGAAAACCGATAAATGAAAATTATCGAAATCGGCTATTTTATAATTAATTAGTTCTTGAAAATCCATTACTTGCTTTGTTTAGGGGTTTCAATATTCCAGTCTAATTCCATATCCCAGTTGGCTTTTACCTTAATTTCCTGGGTGTAATTAACTACTCGCTCGGGCTGAATATTCTTAAGATAATTACCGGTATCCCATTTACCATTTTTATTTTCATCAATAATTACACGCAGTTTAAAGGATTTGGCTTCAAGTAATTCAAATTCATATTTCTTGCTTTCCGGGCAAATTATGCGTCGGAGCTCATTGTCCTTATTGTCCAATAAAAGCAAGATAACTTGCTCGTTAGAGTGCTGTAGGTTGACGATTATCTTGCCGTAAAATTCCAGGTCTTTTGTTTCCAGAGAGAAACCTGTACTGTCGTTTGTTAATCCATCAAAAGAAATAAAAGCTAAGGAATCGAAGGCAATTCTATAATTATTAGCCGGCTGCCAAGCTGCCTTTAGTTCGTACTTTTTAAAGTCGGTACTGTCCTTTATCAGCTCATATGCCAAGCTATTATAAATGGTGTCGGCTTTAACTTCCAGCCTTATTTTGGATGTATCTATTGTTAGCAATGGCTTTTCGAATGTGAGCTTAACAGTATCATTCAAGTGTAAAACTTTGGCAGGTAACAAGGCAAAGTTAAGTGAAGGTATTAGTGGATCTGTTTTCTTTTTCTTCTTTTCGCGGTACACAAATTTAATGGTGTCCGAAATCATGGCTGGCTGGTCGAGGGTATCTAATCCCAGATAATTAACAAGCACCAACAGACTGTCTTTGTTGGCAAGTGTGGTGTCTGTTATCCAATAAATGAGGCTGTCGTTTGTTGGGTTTACATCAAATAAATGATTGACATTTGTTAGATCAAAGTTCAGCGTTTCCATAGAAAAGCTATCTGTAAGGCTTTCATTAAATGCCAGAATTAACTGATTGCGTTCAGGTCTTTCTTTGCTCTTTAGGTATTGCTTGTGATATATTTCCTGAAACATTTGAAGCATGATGCTATCAGGATAATATTTGTTGGTAATGCGCACCACCAGCGAATCGTTACCGAGTGTATCTAAATGAATGGTATCTGTTTTTTCAAACAGTTCGGCATATGGTGTTAAAAAAGAGTCGATGAATGCAATTTCTTCGGAAGGCTGATCGAAGAGGTAATTTTGGTTGTTGTCTTTAAGCGCAAAAAGTTTGTAATCGGTTGCGGAGATATTTTTAATGTGGAAAGTACCTTGTTTATTGGTTCTGCTCACATAAACCGGCAGCTCGTTGTACGGAACAGAGTCTGCCTTATTCTTATAAAGCATTACAAGAACTCCTTCTTTGGGAGCATTGGTTTTGGCATCTCTTAAAACGCCTCCAATCTGTAAGGAGTCAATTTCGTCGCCTGTGGCAAATACAAACTGAAAATCTTTGATTGGGTTACCTTCGTTATTATCAACAATTGCATCGCCAAAATTTATGGTGTAGGTGGTGCTGTCTAGTAATTCGCTTAATAACTTTATTTGAACATATTTCCCTTTGAAATCAATTTCCGGTTGTTCGTCCATTGGTGGCGAAATTAGCAACTGTTTGGTCAGGTCCTTCGACTTAACAAACTCATCGAAGTAAATTTTAATTTTATCTCCCTTAAAGTTTTTTGAGAAATTGGCAGGTTCGCTTTTTACAACTTTAGGCGGTAT
>JBFHES010000116.1:0-13314 GCA_041584015.1 Bacteroidales bacterium | reverse complement strand
TGAGCATCTGTTGACACAGGAATACGGCCAATGCCAATATCAACTTTCCCAGTAATATCACCTTCAGTTTCGTCCAGATATCCAAAAAAGTCGTCGGTACAAATTGAAGAAATTGGATTGAGTGAATTTGCCGTTTGATAGGTCATCAGTAAATCAATGTTTCCAGCTGCTGTCTTGTTATTGTATGAGCCATCTCCAAAAAACATCAAGTATTTTGGTAATTCACTTTCCGTAGATGCTCTATTGTAGAACATGCGCATCATATTTCTAAAGGCAGCAATGTCTGGCATTCCTGAAGAAAACTCGTTAAATACTTGTTTGTTAGTTACGAGTAACACATTCATTCCATCGTTGTCTTCATGAAGTTTCGCCAATTCTTCGGCATACTGCAAGAATCTAGGAGGTACAATAATCGTTAAATCGGGAATGCTGTTTCCGTGGATATTCTGGTTTTCAACAAGACCTACAACTGTTGGTGTAAGATAGGATGAGCCATTGAATGAAATGAATTCCTGAATTGAATCGGTAGCTACCGTAAAGGACAGTTTACTGCCATTTAAGCTTGTACTTATTTTTGTATTGTTAAGTGGGTCGGTAACGTTCCATACCTGAACGGCACTGTTGCAATTTGTAATATTAAACTCTGCTATCTGGCCTGAAGATACTGATCTTACATCTCTAAAAGACATTTGAGAACCCGTAAAACTTAAGTTTCTTCGAGCATTTAGCGTAAGGTAGTTTAACCAGGCTTTGGCCGATGAAGTAGGTTTGTTATATTTTAGTGTGATGGTGAGGTTGTCGCCTGCACTACTAAACGAAGATGTTAAAATTTTGCTATTCGCAAAAGTGTTGTTTTCACCAAAACTAACCTGTGCAATATTCGGAATATATTCAACAGTTGTTCCGTTTGATAAAATATCGAATGAACTTGCTAAACTTGACCGTGCGATTACTGAAGCTTTAATTCGTAGTTCTTCATTGCTGGTTCTGTTCGGAAAGTTGAATTGATAGTCGCGTGATTCGAGCACATTGAATTCATCGCCATACCACTGGCGACCCGATTTTATTAAGTTGGTGTCTTCCGGTTCATAAAAAAAGTAATCGTCGAACGCAGTAACCGTCAATTTTGCTGCGCCAGCAGGCGAAGGAGCATTTAGTATTGATTTACCAATCCCAACATCTTCAGTTAAAAAGTAGAATGAATTATCACTGTAGATATGGTTCTCTTGAATGTACATCTCGGTTGTTGCATTATAGTTCCATTTGTCAGGACCTTTCGCATAAAACAAGATATGGTCATTGTTTCGCTGGATGGCAATTTCTTCTAAGTCGTCCCAACTGGCAACATTATTTTGCAATGGCAATAGACCACCCAGATTACCAAATACCTTCACATTAGCAGGGCTATTGAAGCCCATGTCCTTTAATTCATCGCTTGTAAGTTGATAGATACCATCTTTATCAACTGCAATTTTAACCCATTTGCCACTTGCTAGAACGGAGTTTGCCTGTGCCTTTAAAGAAGAACTTCTTGCTTTCTTAACGCCACTTGGTTTTAAGTCCAGTTTAATATAAGTGAGTTTTTCTAGCTCACCGGTACTGGGGTTTTTACGAAATGGTAAGATGCTAATTTCAATAAATGCTTTCTTTCGAATATATTGAATGGATGAATTTATCTTGAGCTGATTTTTAATAAGCGATAGGTTGTTAATTTTATCCTTTTCATCAGCGCTTAGAACCTCAAACCTGCTATCTATTATTATACTTTCAACGTCGGTGTTTTGAGTGTTAATTGAGATGAGCTCATGTATCTCAGGTAGCATCTGATCATTTAAAGAGAAATTAACATTCACCGGGCTAATGACATAATACTCTGCGCCATTGTAGTCTCTTTTCTGAAGTTTGTCCCAAGTAATTTCTTGCTCATAATTAATTTGAGAAAAGGAAATGCTTGATATTAGAATTGCAATAACCAGCACCAACAGGTGCTTCGTGGCTGAGTATGCTGTTAATCTTCTATTCATCGATCTTTGAATTTTATCATCAAACGCGTTATTCCGTTTTTGATTGCTCAATATTACAGTTTTTTATCTATTGGAGGATAACAAGTTTCTCTAAAATAGAGTGCTTTTTGTTCTGGCTGGATTTGATGCTCAGCTCATACAAATAAACCCCTCTGCCCAGCTGATTGTTAAAATCATCTAATCCGTCCCAGAAAATAGGAGGGCTGAGCAACTTGTCGCAATATACCTGCTCGTTAATAGTTTTTACAAGTTTTCCTGATACGGTGAAGATTTTAATTTGAACCATATATTCTACTGCGCTTAGGTTTTGGGTGAAATAAAAATTTGTTGTCTCCACAAACGGATTTGGATAATTAAAAGCTCTTTCAATTACCGGCGCAATGGTATTTGAAACTTCAAACGCTAAGGTTTTTTCTGAAAGATTATTGGCAAGGTCGTAGCTTTGAATAGTAAGATGATGTTGCCCGGGTGCGATATTATTAAGTTCATATTTTATCTTTCCGGCCATGAAATTATTCAGTTCTGGCTCATAAAACTGATTCAACTGCAGCTGATCACCTGAATCAATTCTTAAGGTAATATCGTGTCCAATCCCAACAGAGGTTGCATTAATGCCAAGCGAATCAAATAAATTTATGTATAAAATTGGATTACCGGCAACAATATCACCAGAGATGAATGAGGTGGTATTTAGATATGCATTAATAGTAGGGCCTTTGTTATCATTAAGAACAAGAGAATTGTTGCCACCCATTAGAATTCCCATTAATGCTCCATTGGCATCATTGCTTTCGGATTCTAAAGCCGAGAGATAAAATAGAAACTTACATTTTCCTATTTCCTCTCTAATATCAAGAGGTATTAGAGCCTGACAGGTCCAGGTACCTTCTTCTACATTCGCCTGTAATGAGCCAATCTTATTAGTGAACTGCTCATAATTGGCTGATGTATTGTTGCTGTTGCCTAGCGTTGTCAATAAATCTTCCTGTCCAAAAATAGAAATGGTAAGAATTCCATTAATATCATTAGCTACTTCATGTTGTTTATTTACAATACGACCATCCAGATGCACTAATTCCAGTTTCGATAAGGTGTCGGTAAACTCAGACAATAGCTGACCATTAATTCTAATGATTTCAACTTTGTTGGATGGGTTTTTAATTTTTAGGGCCGGATCGCCCAACAAGGTGAAGTTTCTTTTGTTGATTCCTGATCCTGATGCAGTTTTTGTCTGTCGCATTATGTCTCCGAGTCGTGTTAAGGAATCACTAAAAACATAGTCATAGAATTTTTGATTCAGGATGAAGTTCGGAGTAGAATATACCTTGCGGGTAGTGCTGAATAGTGCGATTCCACCGCCCTGCTTATTTAAGAGAGCAAGCTCACCAGCTGATGTGTTGTTAATATCATCAAAC
This sequence comes from Bacteroidales bacterium, assembly GCA_041584015.1. Classification (GTDB taxonomy): domain Bacteria; phylum Bacteroidota; class Bacteroidia; order Bacteroidales; family M50B96; genus JBFHES01. The sequence continues at coordinate 9,875 of JBFHES010000116.1, read as the reverse complement.
TGACTAAACTCGCAGGTGGCCGTCATGAATACAGGAGTTTTATTGGTGTTGTGCCAGGCAACAACATCGTTTACATTGATAACTCGCTCGGTGCTTAGGCCAAACGGTCCGCCATGTCCGGTGTAGTTTACAATTAAAGCACCGCTATTTATTGTTGCATTAATGGCTGTGTTGGCGTCAGGATTCGTGGTGCCGAAACTTGTGGTTTCTTCAGCAAAGGCATCTATGTATATTTTCTCAATTAGGTATTCGCTGTTGTTCTCTTCAATTTGAAGTGCTAATTTTTCTGCCTGATCAAGGTGAATGTTGTTATCTTCATCATCGGCAATTAAAACTACTTTTTGCTGCCATTCTGTTTCGGTACTTTGTTTGGCGTATTGCTTTATCTTGTTAATAATTGTTTGAGCTTCCTGTTTTGATCTAACCGGTAATCGCCCAATCCCAATGTCCAACAATCCGTCAGATTCACCTTCATTGGCATCTAGCAGTCCAAAAAAATCATCAGAGACAAAGGATTGAACTGGCACCATCGAATTTGCCGACTGATAGCTTAAAATGAACTTTTCAGAATTAAAGTGCCCGGGACGGTTATCATAACTGCCATCGCCCAAAAGTAAAACATATTTCAGACTGGGTTCACTTTGATTGTTTTGATACACCGATCGGATGAAGTTTCTGATTGCGCTTATATCTGGCATTCCTGCTGAATACTCATTGTAGATTTTCTCAGGCGTTGTAACAGCCACTTGCAAACCATTGCTTTTATGAAATGTGGCGAGCTCATTGGCATATTCCAGAAAGTCGTTGGCGCTTATAATTAAGTATTCAATTTGTCCTAAACCGTGTAAGTTTTGATTTTCGACAACTCCAATTAGCTCAGGTGTCTTAATTTCGTCATTGGTTGAAAAAGCAAAATACTCCCGGAGTTCTGCAGCTTCAGCTTTAAAAACCACTTTACCATTTATATGGTTGCTTGGTTTAATTTGTACATGAAAAGGATCTGTTACATCCCAAATAATGGCATTTTCAGGAGCATTGTTTATTTCGTATTGTACAAGGTTTTGTGATCCTAAAGTGTTGATATCTCTAAAGCTAAAAGGCTTATCGTAGCTAAGCTTGCATCTGTAATTTAAAGTAAAATAATCTAACCAGGCCTCAGCATAATTGCTCGGTTTAGAAAATATATAGTCTACAGTGAAGCTTTCGGTTGATGGCTGAAGGGTAGCTTGGCCATTCTGCTCAGTTGCATAAGGGCTTGTTGGTTTGTCTTCAGTGGGTAAGTGGCTTAATTCAAGAAGCAGAAGATCCTGATTAAGAAAAACGGACATTATGTTCTGATCCAGATTTGATGTTGATTTGCAGTAGGTTTTTGTAGTAAGAGTGATATCCTGATTCTTAACTAGGTTTGGTAGGTTGATAGGAAAACTCTTTTTAATTGTCGCATCAAAGTGTTCTCCTAGCCATATCCTTCCTGAATTAATTAGATTAAGACTATCGTTTTCGTGAAAATGGAAAGCATCGTATTCACTAATTATGTGTGTTGGATTTTGACTGGTGCTGTTACCCAGTTTTACACGGTTAATTACATTATTATTTTCACCCAAATAATAATAGGCCTTACTGGAGTATAAATGAGGGGCGCGTTCAAATAATTGTTGGTCAGTGTTAAATTCAAGCAAAGTAGGTCCGTATGCATAGAAATAGAGAAATTCACTGTCAATCCAAGAACTTATTTCATTTAAGTCGTCACTATTTGTAGCTATATTCATTCGCGGTAGCATACCTGTAGGATTCCCATATACAGCAACTTGCAGCGGGTCTGTAAATCCTAGATCAACCAGGTTTGTAAAACTGATGCGAAATAAATTCGATTCAGAGACAGCCATTTTAATCCATTTGCCGTCTTGGAGCATTGAAGCTGCTTTAAAATCGAAGTTGTCGGTTTTAGAGTTTAGGGAATGTTTGGTTTTTTTACCAATGTTAAGCGTAATGGTACTAGCTATTTTTAAGGCAGCACTTCCATTTTTTACAACTGGAATTACTGTTCCAACAAGGTAGTTTTTATTGCGTTCTTTATAAATATTGTAATCATAGGAATAGTTGTCTGGTAGCATGGCTATAATTTGTGCCGTGCCGTTTAGCGTATGTTGTTTTGTTACCGTGAAACTTATGGATGTATTTACTTCGTTTAAGTCTTCAGGTAAGGCTATTTTAAAGTTGAATATGGGCAAATTATCAATCGAGGTGTAGGTGTTTTTTGCTCTTAACTCAAGAATGCTATTTACTTTATGTTGTTCAACAAGGTTTGGTTGCCATTCAATAAATAATTGGCGCTTTTCGACTTGACCAAAGCCTATATTTGAAATTAATATAAATAATAAAATGTTGAGTTTTAAAATGTTCATTTTCTTGTGATTGCTATGGGTAAAGCTAAGACTAAAAACTAAAAACGATAAATTTTATGCCATACTGGTTAAATATTAGGTCACCCGTACAAAGATAGACAGGAAAAATAGTTAATATTGCATTAAGGTTTGAAAAACCTGATTATAGCAGTTTTCAATAAAATTATGTATAATTGCACATGTCGAAGTAGTTTTACAAGGACGCTCAAACGAACTTATTGAAATGATTAAAAATAAAATACTACTTACAACAATTCTAATAATTTCAGTGATTGGGTCAACGCTGGCGCAGGATCCACATTATTCTCAGTATTATGCCAATAGGTTATACTTAAACCCTGCATTTGCTGGTTCTGAAATTTGCCCAAAATTGTCGTTGAATTACAGAACTCAATGGCCGGGTTTAGGATACAACTTTAAGACATTCAACGCATCAGTTGATGGTTATGTGAAAGCCATCCAGGGTGGAGTTGGTTTGCAGGTTTCCAGAGATGATCAAGGAGATGGTATCATCACAACCACTGGAATTGATGCACAATATGCCTATACAATTAAAGTGTCCAATACATTTAATATCACTGGTGGTTTTCAAGCCTCATTCTATCAACGTGTGCTTGACTGGAACAAACTTATTTTTCCAGACATGATTGATCCATTATATGGAGTTATTCATGCAACCAGCGAAATCCCATCAGAAGCTAATAATGTTGGATATTTTGATTTTTCAGCTGGTGCCTTAGGTTATGGTCGAAACTATTATTTTGGTTTTGCCGTACATCACCTCACACAACCTGAAGAATCATTTTATAATAGTAGCGATGCTATTTTACCAAGAAAGTATACATTCCATTTTGGATCTAAAATACCTTTGCAAAGCAGACGCTTTAAACGAGGTGAGTTAGCGATTTCGCCAAATTTAATGTACCAGCGTCAATTAGATTTTGAACAGTTGAATTATGGTTTATATCTGCAGCGTAAAGAAATTACTTTTGGTTTCTGGATGAGACAAAATTTAGATTTCCATTACGATGCATTTATATTATTAATTGGATTTGTTCAGGACCAACTAAAGATATCATACAGTTATGATATTACTGTATCTAAATTGTCGAAAGAAACTTTGGGAGCGCACGAGATTTCCTTCTCCTATCAATTACCATGTCGTCAGACAAAAGTAAGAAGGGGAGCAATAAAATGTCCAAGGTTCTAGTTTAATTAGAGAAAAATTCACAGTTATGAGACTAAGGTCGAATATTTACATTACACTTCTTGCAGGTTCATTCCTGCTAATTAATGCTTGTTCTCAAAAGCAGTCAGCTACCACAGGCTGGGATTATGATAACTCAAAGAACGGAGGATTTCAATACGGTAATATTTCCGAACAACAAACTGGTCCTGGTTTAGCCTTGGTTGAAGGTGGAACTTTTGTTATGGGACGAGTTCAGCAGGATGTTGTATATGATTGGAACAATATTCCTAAAAGAGTTACAGTTCCTTCATTTTATCTTGACAAGTTTGAGGTAAGAAATGTTGATTACAGAGAATATTTGTATTGGACAAAAAGAGTTTTCCTAGACTTTCCAGAGATTTATCAAAAGGCATTGCCTGATACCTTGGTTTGGAGAGAACGTCTTGCCTATAACGAACCATATCTTGAAAACTACTTCAGACATCCAGCCTATAGAGAATATCCGGTTGTTGGTGTTAGTTGGTTACAAGCCGATCAGTATTGTAAGTGGAGAACTGATCGTGTGAATGAAGATATTTTAATTAGATATGGTATCTTAAAACAAGATCCGGAACAGATTGCAGAGAATAATTTTAATACAGAAGCCTATTTAGCTGGTCAGTATGAAGGATTAGTAAAGCAAGACTTGAAAGATTTAGATCCAAATTTCGAAACCCGTAAGGTACGACTTGAGGATGGGATTTTCTTACCTCGTTACAGACTTCCAACTGAAGCTGAGTGGGAATTTGCAGCACTTGCCCTTATTGGGAATACTGTTGATGAACGTGTATTTGAAAGAAAATTATACCCATGGAATGGTCATTACCTGAGAAATAAGGATCAGAAAGACCGTGGCCGTATGATGGCTAATTATACCAGAGCTCGAGGAGACATGATGGGTGTAGCAGGTGACCTGAATGATGGTGATGCGATTTGTGAAAGAGTAGATGCTTACTGGCCAAATGAATATGGATTGTATTGTATGGCAGGTAATGTGAACGAGTGGGTTATGGACGTTTATCGTGCTGGTTCATCCGAAGACTTTGATGAGTTTAGACCTTTCCGTGGTAATGTATTTAAGAAAATGCTTATCGATGATGAAGGATATATAGCTGAGAAGGATTCGTTAGGTCGTTTAATTTGGGTTGATGTAACAGAAGAAGAATGCTTAGATAGAACTAATTACAAGAAGGCTGATAATAAGAACTATCTAGATGGTGACTTTACGTCAACTATTCAAGAGAGTTTTACAGCGTATACTTCTCCTGATTTAGAGGCAAAACACCATACATCAAAAATGTATAGAACACCATCAGGTGTGCGAGATAATCAAGGACGTTCTTTAATTAGTGATAGAACACGCGTTTATAAAGGTGGTTCTTGGGCCGACCGTGCTTATTGGTTAGTGCCAGGAACAAGAAGATTCCTTGACGAAACCAAAGCACGAAAAGATCTTGGATTCAGATGTGCAATGGATCGTGTTGGTACTCCAAACTAGAAGTTATTAGTTTAAAATATATGGGCTGGCTGTTTATTACAGTCAGCCTTTTTTATATCAAGTAATTCATATTAATATATTACAATGATTCAGATTCAGGCCTTACATAAAATCTTTCTGAAATATCCTCTCGTATCAACTGACTCAAGAAATGTTAAGCAAAATTCGATTTTTTTTGCACTCAAAGGAGTTTCATTTAATGGGAATAAGTTTGCTGCTAAGGCGCTTGCAGCAGGAGCTAAGTATGCCATTATAGATGAGCTTGAGTATTATATAGATGAACGTACCATTCTTGTGAATGATGTTCTTGCTGCGCTTCAACAACTTGCCAGGTACCATCGAAATCAATTCGCAATACCTGTTGTAGCCATTACTGGAACAAATGGCAAAACCACCACCAAAGAGCTAATCGCTGCAGTACTCAAACAAAAGTACTCCATTATTGCAACAGAAGGTAATTTCAATAACCATATTGGGGTACCTTTAACTTTGCTTAATATAAATAAGCATACTCAAATTGCAATTATTGAAATGGGGGCAAACCATATTGGCGAAATCTCATTGTTATGCGAAATAGCGCTTCCTAATGCCGGTATGATATGCAATATTGGGAAAGCGCATTTAGAGGGATTTGGATCATTTGAGGGGGTTGTTAGAGCTAAGTCTGAACTGTATGATTATTTAAAATTAAATGAAGGAAGTATTGTTTGTAATGCAGATGATGAACTTTTAGTTGGATTGTTAAAGAGCCATGTTTATAAAGGCTATGGAGCAGACGCTTCTTGTCTTGTGAGTGGTGAAATTGTAAGTGCTGATCCGCGTCTTAAGTTAAAACTTAAGATCGAAAAGGAACATATAGAAGTGCAAACACAGTTGGCTGGTGCTTATAATCTGAATAATATTCTTGCGGCAGTTACCTTCGGACATCACTTTGAAGTGGGTGTTGACAAAATGCGTACAGCTCTCGAGGAGTATACTCCAAATAATAATCGTTCACAGATTATTCAGGCTGGAAGCAATTCCATTATTCTGGATGCATATAATGCTAATCCGAGTAGCATGTATGCCGCTATTCTAAATTTCTCGCAACTAACAGGGGATTCAAAGGTGTTAATTCTGGGTGATATGTTAGAGCTCGGAGAATATGCTGATGAGGAACATCTAAAGATTATAAGGCTAATTGAGGAGTTAAGTTTTCAGCGAGTTGTGCTCGTAGGACCTGCCTTTGGAAAAGTTAACAAGAATTCGTCTATCCAGGTGTTTAACAAAGTTGAACTGGCTGTTGACTATCTGCAAAAGGCAGACATGCAAAATTCATTAATCCTCATTAAAGGATCGCGAGGTATCAAACTTGAAAAAACGCTGGACTGCTTTTAGCTCCTATTTGCTAATTAGATTAATGTCATTCATAAGATCATCTTTATAAGATTTTCCAATAGGAATTAATTTGCTTCCTGTACTGGTTTTCATAATGATGGTATTATCTTCAATCATGTTGATCTTATCAAGATTAACGATGAAAGAGCGATGAACTCTGATGAAGTTTTTATCTGGAAGTTTATCAACAATTGCTTTCATGGTAAAATGAATGGTGAATTTATCATCAAAAGTATTGATCATAACATAATTCTCCATTGCTTCAATCCATAAAATCTCTTTGAACTTAAGCTTTACAAGGCTTGAGTTCTTCTTTATGAAAATTTCTTCACTCGTTTTGCTCTCAACGGTAACTTCTTTTTGCGTTAAGCGCTGACGTACCTTTTCTGTGGCTTTGAAAAAACGGCCATATGAAACCGGTTTTAGTAAATAGTCAGCAACATTGTATTCATAAGATTCCAATGCATATTTTTCCTTGGACGACACAATTATTACTTCTGGAATATGATCGAGGCTGTTTAAGAATTCAATACCACTCATCTCTGGCATCTCAATATCAAGAAAAATAAGGTCAGCAGTAAGCTCTTTGTTAAACATGTTAATTGCCTCAACCGCATTCGGGAACGAATGAGTTAAATTTAAGAAGTCTGTTCGTGAAACAAATTCTTCCAGAACTTTTCTGGAAAGCTTATCATCATCTATTATGATACAATTTAAGTCCATAGAATAGGCGTTAGGCATCTAGTTTAAGTTGTAAAAATACTAAATAAAGATTACAAATCTATCGTCTACGCTTTATTTCTTAAAGTAACGCTTTTCAATCAGGTTACTCTTTTTTAATGTATTCTTAATCCATCTATACCGCACAGCCAATTCTTCTTCTTCAGTAATGCGCCAGTCGATGTTTGATTTGTGCAGTTTTATAGTGAGATGGTGCAAAATAATAGCTGCTGAGACTGAAATGTTAAAGCTCTCTGTGAAACCATGCATGGGTATTTTTACAAATTCATCCGCGTTTTCCATGGCTATATCGCTTAGTCCGGTTAACTCAGTCCCCATTAATAAAGCTGCTTTCCCTTTTCCTAGATCGAAGTCGTCTAAGTTGGTGTCGTTTGTATGCGGTGTGGTAGCTATGATTCGATAACCTTCTTTTCGCAATTTGTTAATGCATGCAAGGGTATTGTTTTCTTGTTTATTGTGTTTTGTTAGGCTTATCCATTTCGATGATCCTAACGCAACGTCTGCGTTAACCTCGTATTTATTTCTGTTTTCAATTACATGGATATCTTGTATACCGAAGCAGTCACATGTGCGAAGAACCGCACTGGCGTTATGAGGTTGAAAAATATCTTCCAATACAACGGTTAAATATTTAGTTCTGTTTTTAATAACCTGATCAAAAAGTAAAGCTCTCTCTGGTGTCAGAAACTCTGCCATGAACTCAACCAATCCTTTGTCCATCATAAAGTCTTAAATAAAAAAAGGGAGTACAAATATGTACTCCCCTGTGAATTAAATAGTGTTTTCTTATTTTACCATGTCTGATAATTCACTTCCAGCTTTAAACTTAACAACATTTTTTGCTGGAATTGTAATTTCTTTTCCTGTTTGAGGATTACGACCGGTTCTGGCATTTCTCTTAGATACTGCAAAAGAACCAAAACCAACTAATGCTACACGGTCACCTGTTTTTAATGCACCTGATGTAGCCTTAACGAAAGAATCTAAAGCTCTTTTAGCGTCAGCCTTTGTTAAACCGGCGTCTGCAGCCATTGCATCAATTAATTCTGATTTGTTCATAATTTTTAAAATTTAGGGTTTAGGAAATAGATTAAATTTTCAATTCTGAACAAATATATAGTATTTATCGGGTTTTCCAAAGGTTTGAAGTTTTTTTTTGAATAGCTTTTGTAAATAGGATGTTAAAAACTTGTATATCTAAAAGACTTGTTTTTGCAGCGTTTTACAAGGTTTCTTCTGAAAATTATCTATACGGATATCGCGTTTGTAATCACTTTCAGTTAGTTAAGGAGTTGTATTTTAGAATTACGAGTCTAAGTGACTGAATGTCAGTAGTTAAATATTTTATTAAATATTTTTTAGAAATGTTTTGCAAATCTACATGTTTGTACTACTTTTGCCGACGGAGAATTGGCAGAGTGGTCGAATGCGGCGGTCTTGAAAACCGTTGTCCTTCACGGGACCGGGGGTTCGAATCCCTCATTCTCCGCCACAAATTAAGAAGGAGTTTTAACTCCTTCTTTTTTTTTGGAGAGATGCCGGAGTGGTCGAACGGGGCGGTCTCGAAAACCGTTGTCCTTTCGAGGACCGGGGGTTCGAATCCCTCTCTCTCCGCCATAGTAGTTTTTGTTGCCCTGCGATAAATACAATCTTTACATTTTTTTCTCAATACTTGATCCCTTTATACTTGCTCGGATAACTTGAAATATGTCTAAAGTCGGTTTCTATTCTTTTCAGAATTTCAGGTATAGTATTAACTTTAGCGCTTTATAGATCACTCATAATATTTGTTGTTTTATACGTTTGTATGAGTGTTAGCAAATTCAAACTTGTTTATGAACTTTTTATATCCATCATTCCTATATGCACTTGCAGCTATTGCAATTCCTATAATTATTCATCTGTTTAATTTTAGGCGCTATAAAACGGTGTTGTTTAGCGATGTTCGCTTTTTAAAGGATATTAAAAAGGAAACGAAGGCCAAGTCTCAATTAAAGGATCTGCTGATTTTAGTGGCAAGAATTCTAGCTATTGTATTCCTTGTTGTTGCATTTGCGCAACCTTATATTCCGGGGAAGTCGGATGTCGGAATGGTCAAGGAGGAACTGGTTGGTATTTATTTAGATAACTCGTTTAGTAGTGAGGCTGAATCGAGAAACGGAAAAATTCTTGATGTGGCAAAGAATCGAATAAGTGAGATTGTAGATATTTACAAAGCTGACACAAAATACGTATTGTTAACCAATGATCTTCAAAAATTACATCAGCAATATATCTCAGGGGGAGAGTTATTACGGTTTATTATGGATGTAGATGCATCACCAATGACGCTGAATCTCTCAGATGCTTTGGATCGCTTAAAAGACTTTATGAATGAATATGAAGGCAGCGGACAGGTTAAAATGACCGTCATAGTTTGTTCAGACTTTCAATCTTCAACGGCAGATTTACAGGACTTGAATAGTGATACATTAATAAATACCATGCTGCTTCCGCTGAGTACTCAGTTTACGAACAATTTATTTATTGATTCATGTTGGTTTGAAAATCCAGGAAGAAAATATAAGCAGGCTGAAGAGTTATATGTTAATATTGTGAATAATTCGGCCGAGAGTCTAAGTGATGT
>JBFHES010000115.1:0-13506 GCA_041584015.1 Bacteroidales bacterium | reverse complement strand
TAATTCAGCATCCTTAAAGTTTACCCCAGAAGGAACAGAAAAGTAGTTGATTCTGCTCAGTTCATTTTATTATCTCTAAGTCCTTTTCAATAATATAAATGTTAGATTTATGTTCTAATTGAAAAGGATTTTTCATGCGGTATCAATATAACAAACCAGCCTATCTGTATTATGGAATTGTACTAGTTAGGGTATTTCTAATTGTATTTTTTCTTGGCATGTTTAGGAGTGAGTTAGCTGCTACTCAGAGCCGAAATCATGCTGATGTATTGCAATACACCGGTTTTGATGACAGCACCTTTGTGCGTATTGCTAAAGAAAATATTTCCTGCTTATATGGTTTTAAAAATGGGAATGATCGTTGGGTTATTCAGCCGCAGTTTAATAGTTACGAGGAGTATGGCCGTTTTTTTATTGTGCAGCAAAACGATGTTTATGGTGTGGTAGATTATAAGGGCGAATTGATTATTCCTTTAATTTATGAAGAAATAAAATTTGCCAAATGGTATGATAAGTATGATCAGAAGAATCATTTTTATAATCCTACCGCAGCTTTTTTCAGGGTTAAGCTAAATGGCCGTTGGGGTGTTGTAAATAGAGTGCATGAAATATTGCTGCCCATCGAAAATGATTTCGTCTTCAGACTCTTTAATGGTTACATGAACTACCAGCACGGTGAGTTTATGTCGTTTGTTGATACACTTGGCACTACATCAAGAAAAAACTACAATGATTTGGCTCTGTTCTCCAACGATGGTTTTGCAATTTGTGGTAAGAAATCGAAAACAAACGGTCAGCTTTTATATGGTATTATCGATCGAAAGGAAAAGTTGATAATACGGTGCGATTATCAATGGGTGTCAGGTTTCATCCACTCAGATTATTGTTTTATCCAGCAAAATGGCAAGATTGGAGTGGTTAACAGAAAAGGTAAAATTGTTCTAAAACCGGAATATAACTTTCCGAATAATCCGAAACTGGAAATTGGTAATATTCCATTCTATGCATATGATAAGGAGCATTTAATCCAGAAAGCTAATAAATATGGGCTAATAAATACGAACGGACAATTGGTCGTTCCCGCTATTTACGATCGGATAGACAGAATTCAATCTGACTATAACGATCCTGAACCGCTTATTAATGCAATATTGCAAAACGGCGATAGCGTTACGTTCAGAAACAGGCGAGGTGAAATTGCCAATGCCTGGTACGATGAGGTTAATTATATAAGCAAGGGCATTTGTTATGAGCAAGATACTTCCTTTACCAAGGCATGGATGCTTGTTCGAAAGAAGGACAAATATGGTGTGCTTAATGAAAATAACAAATTGCTATTTCCGCTTGAATACCACATTGCATTTGTGGATAATCAGCCTGCCATAAATAAAGATATTTCTATTTTCATGAATGGCGAGGTGCAACATTACTACTGCCGCAATTCAGGCAATCCGTATGTTGTGGATGATTTACGAGATGGCAACGAACCTCAATCGTCGTTTACTTTTATTACTGATGGTAACACGTCTATCTCCAATTCAATGTTCACCATCTCGGATGGTTTAATTGCAAGGGATAATGCTGTAGATTTATCCAACGTTCAACTTCAGAAGAAATATGACAATGGATATTTTGTATTCTACAATAAAGATGAAATAGCAAAAATTCAGGAACGTGATAAGCAAGATCATATGGGCGAACGTGTATATGAGAAGGTGAGAGCATTTGGCGATGATTATATTTATATAATTACAAAGGATCATAAAGCAGGTATTCGCGACTGGAAGGCTGATTCGTTTATTGTTGAACCATTGTTTGATGAGATAGCTCATTTTGATGTACAACATAATATCTGTTGGGTAAAAACAAAAATTGTAGATGAGAATGAAGATGAAAACATACCAGACAGAACCTATATTGAAGGTTATTGGGGTGTTGTTGATTTGTCGAAGAATTATGTGTTAGAGCCTGAATTCGATTTGCCCACAGAGTTTGTAGATTCATTAGCAATTGTGTGGAGGAAATACAGGTGTGGACTGGTAAAGTCGAATGGCGAAGTTTTGCTGTCCTGTAAGTTCCATAATATTAGTATGCAGGATAGTCTTTACTTTCTTGAAAAGGATGTTTGGGGATTGGCAGATAAAAACGGAAAAGTATTGATCGAGCCAGTGTGGACAGATGTTACATTGTTTTTAGGTGAGCATGCAGTTTTTTGGCTAGGTGATAGAATGGGAATAATTAACAGATTGGGCAAAATTATCGTGCAGCCCACTAATACTGATTTTTCAGAAGTGCCTTTTCTGGTGCACGAGTTATTTCAATTTACGGAACAAAAAAACGATTATTATTTGGGCGAGCCAATAGACTTTAACCAGGTTCTTGGTGGTTACAATATGGTGCATGATTATTTTAAAGCGAGGCCACAATTGCAGATTGCCATAAGTAATTTTCTTTTCTCGCAGGCCATACGAGCTTTTGCACAGGGCAACGAATGGAGTAGTGGCGATCAGTATTATATCAATAATACCTCAACATTTCGATCAGATATTTACAACCGACTCATCAAGGTCAATTACTCTTCATATACAAGCATTGAGTTCGAACATGTAATACAGGAGTTCACAGGTGCTTCACTTTCATTTGTGGAGTATCGATCAGCCTTTGAGCGTTATACGAACGGTGAACATAAAATGACATTTATTAATCTGGGGTTTACCGAAAATGATTCCATTAACTTTTTAAAGCTTGGCGACTTGTTTACCGACTACATCGATTATAAAGTAGTACTGAACAGATTGCTTGTTGAGCAAATTGCTGAAATGGAAGACCTTGGTATGGACTGTAGCAATGAGGCAAACTTTATTAATTTAGTTGAAGATCGATTTCTTATCTCAAAGGAATACTTGCTTTTTTATTTAAATACTGATAGTGTTGAAGATGATGATTTGAGCAATGTGATCATCCAAATTCCATTAAACCAGCTTTCTGCAATTATTAAAAAGGACGGATTGTTAGCCAATTTAATAAGTGAGAAACCCGACTAAAATCCTATTGAAAAACATAAAATAGCTGCCATTCTTTTACTTACTTTTGCCGCCATTGAACATTAGTGTATAATTTCAAAAACAGCTAGTTAAGTAAGTTGTTGGTGAAAATCAAAATTGGTATTATGTACGGTAAATTTAAAGAGCATCTGCAAGCTGAGCTTAAGCAGATTAAAGACGACGGACTTTTTAAGAACGAAAGAATATTAACCACACCGCAGGGTGTTGAAATAAAAACAGCTAAAGGGCTGAATGTATTGAATTTTTGTGCGAATAATTACCTTGGCTTGTCATCCGATCCACGTGTAATGGCCGCTGCTAATTATACCTTTTTCAGATACGGTTATGGTATGGCTTCTGTTCGCTTTATTTGCGGAACACAGGAGATTCATAAAGATCTAGAAGATCGCCTTAGCAGCTTTCTGGGAATGGAAGATACCATTTTGTTCTCATCTGCATTTGATGCTAATGGTGGTGTTTTTGAACCATTGCTAGGTGCCGATTCAGCAATTATTTCTGATGCCTTAAACCATGCTTCAATTATTGATGGTGTGCGTTTGTGTAAAGCACAGCGTTTTCGTTACAACAATAACGACATGGCTGATCTTGAGAAGCAACTAATTGCTGCCAAGGATGCCAAGTATAAGTTGATTGTTTCTGACGGTGTTTTCTCCATGGACGGAATTATTGCGCAGGTTGATAAGATTTGTGATTTAGCCGACAAATACGATGCAATGGTGATGATCGATGATTCTCACGCAACAGGCTTCGTTGGGAAAACAGGTCGTGGTAGCCACGAGCATTGTAATACAATGGATCGTGTTGATATTATTACAACAACATTTGGTAAGGCACTTGGTGGTGCATCGGGTGGTTGTATATCTGGTAGAAAAGAAATTATTGAGTTAATGCGTCAGCGTTCGCGTCCGTATTTATTCTCAAACTCAGTTGTTCCAGCAATTGCAGGTGCAACTATGGAGGTGCTAAATATTTTAACCGAAAGCACTGAGTTACGCGACAAGCTGGAGTCAAATACAAAGTTATTCCGTAAAGGAATGACCGAAGCTGGATTCGATCTAGGTACAGGTACTCATTCAATTTGTCCGGTAATGTTAGGCCATCTGCCAAATGATGCCAAGCTTTCTCAGGACTTTGCCAATGAATTATTGGAAGAAGGTATTTATGTAATTGGGTTCTATTATCCGGTTGTGCCTAAAGGACAATCAAGAATTCGTGTTCAGATTAGTGCTGCGCATACAGAGGAGCATATCAAGTTTGCCATTGAGAAATTTACAAAAGTTGCCAAGAAATTAGGCGCCTTGTAAGTTAAAAAAAATATTATTTTTAATAACGGCTGCTCAATTTGGGCGGCCTTTTTTATTAATTTTATCAACGTTGTATAGCTGGATTGAATAAATGTGCAAGCATGAATATTCCTCAATTTGAAACATTTCAGAGGAATAGCGTAAAAGACATCGCTGGTATGTATTAAAAGTGTTTATCGTATAAACACTTGGGGCTTTTGTTTGTCTAAACAAATAAAGGTAACTTTTATTAAAATTAGAACTGCTTAAATGGAGCATATGATGCAAATACTAATCATTAATTCTTATTCACCCAACAGTGTTTATAAAACAATTGAGGATAGTTCGCTTAGGTGTAAGCTCTTTTTAACGAATACAGTAAAGGAAGGAATTGAAGTATGCGCAGAGGAAAAGCCAGACCTCATTATATTCACAAGTAAGCTGTCTTCATCTAATGATTATCAGTTGATAAAAGTGATTAAATCAGATGCTGGTAGCAAGCACATTCCGTTGCTCTTAGTAACTCCTGCAGCTTCTAATCCCATGCAACATTCGGACGCCATTGACCTTGGTGTTGACCTGTTGTTGATAGAACCTTTTAGCAGTGTTGAGCTTCTTTCGCAAATTAGAATTATTGATCGCTTAAGGAGTGTTGAGGCTCAACTTGATTCATTAGCCTCCAGAAAAAAAGAGCTGGTATCGGTACAAGCTGATGAGCTTTTTAAAAGTAGGCATGAAATTAAGTCGATTATCGAACATGCAGGCGAGGCCATATTTCTTGTTAACCAGCAAGGCGAAGTTCAGTTGGCAAATAGGCGTGCCAGCGACATGTTGGGATACTCCGTTGACGAGATAGAGCAATTAACCATTAGCAGATTGGATGTTCAATATTCCGATGATAAATTGCAGCAAGAAATATTTGCTAAGCTGCAAACCGGTAACTCCCTTACACTGGATACCTTTCATATTCATAAAAATGGAGATCACATTCCTGTAGAAGTACGATTGGGACTAATAGAGCTTGAAAGCAAGAACTATGTTCTAGGATTTGTGCAGGATAATTCCAATAGAGAGAAAGCAAAAGAGGAATTAAACAGCAGTATTAGCAGAGAAAAAGAATTGGCAGACGTTGTAAGAAATGCTCCAATGGCAATTGCCTATGGTTACCCCGATGGTAGATTGAAGAATTGCAACAAAGCATTTTCTAAGCTGGTTGGCTATACGCTGGAAGAATTACAGTTAATCGACTGGAATGAACACTTAACACCGCCAAAATGGAAAAAGCACGAAGAAGAAGCTTTGAGTAAGTTGGGTGAAAAATCCAATGAAATTAAATACGAGAAAGAATATATTCGAAAGGATGGAACTGTTGTTCCGATAGAGTTGGTTGTGTCTGCAAAATTTGATAAGCAGGGGCAATTACTCCACTATACTGGTTTTATATCTGATATTTCGAAACGTAAAAAAGCAGAGAATGCGCTTAAGAGGAGTGAAGCAAAATATCGTTTGTTATTCATGAATATGCCCGATGGTGTGCTTGTGGCTGATACAAAGAGTTATTATTTAGATGCCAATGAACGAATATGCAAAATGCTTGGTTATTCCTTGTCTGAACTGGTTGGTATGCACGCTAAAGATATAGTTGTGCCGAATGAAGTTGAGAATATAGGTCCCGCTCTTGATATTATTCATGCAGGAAATGAGTACCAGCGGGAATGGTGTTTCAAGCGAAAAGATGGAAGTGTATTTTATGCAGAGGTAAATGTTAGCACCTTACCCAATGGCAATTTACTAGCTTTGGTACGAGATATCTCAGAACGTAAGGCGGTTGAATCTGCTATTCGCGAAAGTGAGGAGAAATTTAAATCCTTAATGCATGAGTCTCCTTTTGTTGTGGAAATCTATAATTTGGATGGTCTGCAAATTGCGGTTAATAGAGCTTATGAAGAATTGTGGGGTTTTCCGGCCGAAACAACAGTGAATAAATTCAATGTTTTTAAGAGTAAAGAAATTGAGGAAGGAGTAGGTACCGGATATATTAAACGGGCTTATGCCGGTGAATCGGTTGATTTGCCTGAGTATCCATTCGATCCATCAGGAGTTACCGAAGCTGACGGCCTGGGTAGGGTGCGCTGGTTAAGCACCCGAATGTATCCCCTAAAAGATGTGCTTGGTAAGGTGACGAATGTCGTGGTTATGCATCAGGATATTACCGAACGAAAACTAGCAGAAGAGTTATTAATTAAAAGTGAAACTAAATTCAAGTCTTTTGTGAAGCAAGCGTCAATTCCATTGTGCCACGTAGAACGCAAAGATGGACATATCAAATACGTGAATGATCGCTTTTCAGAAGCTTTTGGTTATTCACACATGGATGTTCAGGATATTGAAACTCTTTGGAAGGTTACCTGTCCGGTAGATATGTTGAGCAAAGAAGTTATAGCCAACTGGCAAAAAGCGGTTGATACTGCGGTTAGTCAACAAACCGATATATCACCGGAGGTATATACTGTTTTGTGTAAGAATAAGACACTTAAGCAGTTTCTTGTGTCAGGTATAATTTTAGAGACCGATTTGTGGGTGACTTTTGTAGATATTACGGTGCAGAAAAATGCTGAAGCTGATTTAAATAAACACAAGGAACATCTTGAAGATTTGGTTGAAAAGAGAACCAAAGAGCTGGAACTAAAATATGCCGAAATGGAGCGTATGAACAAGCTTTTTGTTGGGCGTGAGTTTCGGATTAAAGAGCTACGAGAGAAAATTACCATGTTGCAAAATGAACAGCGTAGCGATTTGTAGTTTATTTAGCCATTAACTTAAGAACGGTATTAGTAATGCCTTCTGCGTCAAAACCACATTCTTTGTGTAAATCGGTTTGTGTGCCATGATCAATAAAACGATCCGGAATTCCCAAGCGAACTACTCTTGCATGGTAATTATTGTCTGCCATAAATTCGATAACGGCAGCACCAAATCCTCCCGAGAGAGAACCATCTTCAATGGTTATTAGCTTATCAAATTGCTTGAAGATAGCGTGAAGAAGCTCTTCGTCAATTGGTTTTATAAAACGCATATCATAAACTGCAGCCTCAATATTTTCATCCTTTAGCTTATTTGCTACTCTTAGTGCCCGATTGCCAACAGGGCCAACCGTTAGAATGGCCAAATCTGTACCGGCTTTAATTTCTGTACCAGTTCCTATCTCTATCGCTTCAAATGCCTGTTGCCAATCAAGCATGTCGCCATTGCCTCTTGGGTAACGAATGGCAAATGGACCATGATTTTTTAGCTGGGCTGTATACATCAGATTACGTAAAGCCACTTCGTTGAGCGGTGATGCAATTATGATATTCGGTATAGCCCTCAGATAAGAAAGGTCGAAAGCCCCATGGTGTGTTGCTCCATCAGCACCAACTAAGCCACCTCTGTCGAGACACAGGATTACCTGCAAGTTTTGCAATGCCACATCATGTATTACCTGA
Organism: Bacteroidales bacterium; assembly: GCA_041584015.1. Taxonomy (GTDB): domain Bacteria; phylum Bacteroidota; class Bacteroidia; order Bacteroidales; family M50B96; genus JBFHES01. The sequence continues at coordinate 5,673 of JBFHES010000115.1, read as the reverse complement.
TCGTAGGCGCGTTGCATAAATGTAGAGTAGATGTTACAGAAAGGTATCATTCCCTCAACTGCCATTCCTGCAGAAAAAGTAACGGCGTGTTGCTCGGCTATGCCTACGTCAAATGCGCGATCAGGCATTTCATTCATCATAATATTTAAGGACGAACCGCTGGGCATTGCTGGTGTAACTCCAACAATTTTAGGGTTCATCCGTGCGAGTTCAACAATGGTATGACCGAAGACATCCTGATAGCGGGGTGGTTTTGGTTTGTTGTTATCTGCCTTAAATATTTCGCCGGTATCTTTATCAAATTTGCCAGGTGCGTGGTGCCAGGTTGTTTGGTTCAGTTCGGCTTGCTTAAATCCTTTTCCTTTCTTGGTGATGACATGTAGTAGTTTTGGACCGGGGATTTTTTTCAAGTCTTCGAGCAGGTGTGAAAGATAAACCACATCATGTCCATCAACCGGACCAAAATAACGGAAATTCATCGACTCGAACAGATTGCTTTGCTTCAGCAAAACTGATTTAATTCCTTGCTCCAGTTTCTGAACCATTGAGCGAGTTTCCTTTCCCAATTTGCTCATTTTACCCAACATCTTCCAAATGTCATCCTTCATTTTGTTGTAGGTGCTGGAAGTCGTTATATCGAGCAGGTAGTCCTTTAAGGCACCAACATTTGGGTCAATTGCCATGTTGTTATCATTCAGGATTACCAGCAGGTTTGAATTCTCAATACCGGCATTGTTGAGTCCTTCGAAGGCAATACCACCAGTCATTGAGCCATCGCCGATAATAGCTGCAACGTGTCGGTCTTCTCCTTTTTTCTTGGCCGCCACCGCCATTCCCAGTGCCGCAGAAATAGATGTAGATGAATGTCCAACACCAAAGGAATCATATTCGCTTTCCTTCATTTTAGGAAAACCACTAATGCCTTTGTATTTTCGATTGGTATGAAATTGATCGCGCCGGCCGGTTAGAATTTTATGTCCATAGGCCTGATGGCCAACGTCCCAAATAAGCTTGTCGTAAGGCGTATTATAGGTATAATGTAAAGCAACGGTAAGTTCGACAACACCTAAACTGGCACCAAAATGGCCTGGGTTGCAAGAAACAGAATCGATGATGAATTGACGCAGTTCGGCCGATACTTGCATCAGTTGATCTTCGTCTAGTTTTTTAAGATCATCTGGATTGTCTAATTTACTTAATAATGGTCCCGCTTTAATCTCCATCAATTTTTCACATTATTATCTAACCTTCAAAAATACTTAAATATTAGATACACTTTAGGAGATGTGTTGTTCAGCTTAAATAATCTTGCCTGAATTCAAAAATATATAGTTGTTCATGTACGCAAATGATTAATATCTTAGTTAATAACTTCAATATTATTGGAAAATGTGGGCATCATTAATTTGTATCTTTGCCCTTAATTACTGTTAAAGTGTTTATTATGAAAAAGAACTTTGTATTAATAATTATTTCCATCGCTATCTTAAGCTTAGGATCTTGTGTGCCAATGAGCCAGTTTAAGGAAACCGATCAGAAAAAATCTGAATTCTCGCAAGAACGTGATAAATTGAAAATTCAGAATGAACGTTTAGTTGTTGATACAACAGAGATGGGAGCGGAGTTAAGACGCTTAAGCGGTATTTATGAAGAACTACTTGATGATACTTTTCAGTTGGGCAAAAGTGCTCGTCGCTTAAATGATTTGTACAAAGGTGCACTCGACATGAATAAAGAATTGTCGGAGAGCAAGCAAGCACTTGCAAGAGGAAGTGCAGCCGAGGCAAATAAATTACTATCTGAACTTCAGGCGGCACAAGCCGATTTGCTTAAACGTGAAGACGAATTGAGTCAATTGGAGCAAGCACTTAATACCAAGAAGAAAAACCTGGAAGAGCTACAGTCGGAGCTTGAAGCTAACAACCGAATTCTGGAAGAAAAGAACGCTGAACTAGAGGCACGAAACAAGCGACTCATTGAGCTGGAAGCTATGTTGAGTAGAAAAGATTCAGCAGTAAACGCGCTTAAAGAGAAGGTTGCCGCTGCCTTGTATCAGTTTGAGCAAGATGGATTAAGTGTTGAGGTGAAAAATGGAAAAGTGTATGTAAGTCTTGAAGAGCAGTTGCTTTTTAAAACAGGTAAATCAGAGATTGATCCTAAAGGAAAGTCGGCCATTGAAAAATTGGCGAAAGTGCTGGAACAGAACGAAGATATTAATATAATGATTGAAGGTCATACGGATGATGTACCTTTTAAAGGTAAAGGACCATTGGTTGATAATTGGGACTTAAGTGTGAAGCGTGCCACATCAATTGTTCGCATTATAACCTCCAGTAGCACTATTGATCCACAACGCTTAACCGCATCTGGTCGTGGTGAGTATGTACCTATCGATCCTGCAAAAACTAAAGAGGCCCGTCAGAAAAACCGACGAACCGAAATTATACTTACGCCAAAACTCGATGAATTATTTGAGTTGTTAGAGAGTAACTAGTTTATATGTTCTGAGTTATAGGAGAGTAGTCGGGTATGAATCGGCTGATTTATATAACTTTTAACATGCGACTTAAAGCTTAAGATTTTTTTTACTTTTGCACGGCAAAATGTTGGCCCCATAGTTCAACGGATAGAATAGCAGTTTCCTAAACTGTAGATACAAGTTCGATTCTTGTTGGGGCTACTAGGAATAAAAGCCACTTATTTTCAGTGGCTTTTATTCTATAATTTCATTTTTCCAGGCAATAATTTTACCTATTTCTCTGTCTTGATTCTCATTGCCACCATAAACCAGTTGTTTAATTATTGCTTTTTGTTTAGTATGGTATTCGTAAAACAATAAACCCTTGAATTGTTTATACATTATGGTTTCATTTGCCTTAATTTCGGTGATATAAACAGATTGAGAAAGATGATATAGAAGATCAACTTCATTACCTTTCGAATCTCGCCAAAACCAAATATCAATTAATTCATCCTTATGATACATTCGTTTAATAAGCTCTGCTATGATCATATTTTCAAACAGATTTCCTTTTATTGAATGTGTATGAAGATCCTCAGGCGTTTTGATGCCAAGAAGATAAGATAAAAGTCCTGTATCGTAAAAATATAACTTTGGGGTTTTTACTAATCTTTTACTGAAATTTTCATGATAGGGATGAAGCAGAAAAATAATATAACTACTCTCTAAAGCTGATAGCCATGATTTAACTGTTGGCTGTGAAATTCCACATTCATTAGCAATTGAGTTCATATTTAATAATTGTCCTGTTCTTGTGGCAAGTATACCTATGAACCTTTTGAATAGACTTTGATTCTTTATTTCAATCAATTCACTTACATCACGTTGAATGTACGTTTGAATATAATTTAAGTAATAGGTTGATGGTTTAATACTTCGGTCGTAAATAGCAGGGTAAAATCCGGTAACAAGATTTGTTAAGTAATCCTCATGTAAGATATTACCTTCTTTCATTTCCTGAAGGTCAAGTGGAAATAATCTAAAGATTGCTACTCTACCTGCAAGGCTTTGCGTAATTTCTTGCATAAGGTGAAAATTTTGTGAACCAGATATGATATATTGACCCATTTGACCTGATTCATCTACAATTGTCTGAATGTATGAAAATATTGAGGGCGCTCTTTGAGCCTCATCAATTATTACATTTGAATTGCATATTTTAAGAAAACCATTAGGATCATTAATTGCAAATTCTCTATTGTCCGGATTCTCTAAACTAATGTATTTGTAATTTGGTAGTATAGATTTTAATAGAGTTGTCTTCCCTGATTGTCTGGGACCTGTTAAAGCAATAACCGGGTACTTGGATAGGGTTCCTTTTATTGATTTTGCTAATTCACGTTTAATTTTCATAATACAATGATACGGCTAATTTTGAAATTACACCAGTGTAACTTTGAAATTGAGCCAACGTCACTTTGAAATTGTAAGCGCTTTTGAGTGCTCAAGAATCAATCCAATATCAAGCACTAAATAGTTTGATTCTCGCTGGGGCTGCACAGCAAATTAAAAGTGCTGCCTGTCGGAGCTTTTGTTTTTATCGGTGGAGCTTTATGAACCGGAGCGAATAATAATTAGTTGAAATTGGTATTCTGTGAACAACAAACCAGACAATGAGGCAGGCTTGTCAAATCCCTTCATCTAAGGAATATCCTATTTAAATGATGTTTGGCTAGCTATTTATTTCTTCAGCTAAGGCCGGAGAAATCTTCTTTTTTCTATCCCCTCGATGAGCTGAACACTATAAATCAAGAAATATTCAATAAGACCATGATCAAAAAAGTATTTTTCTTGTTTAAGGGATTTATAAAGGATTAAATATCTATTTTAGAAAAAACAAGGCTTGAAGGAATGATTACAAAATTAGTAAGAAGCTTAGTTCGTAAACTTAAGTATTCAATTTTGGACCTACTACCCATCATTGCCGTAGTTTCATTCTTTCAGTTAGTGGTATTAAGACTGCCGTTTCCCAATCTTACAGAAATAGTCATAGGTTTAGTATTTGTGGTATTAGGACTTATGTTATTTATTGAAGGTCTGGAGATAGCATTATTCCCTTTAGGAGAGAATTTATCATACGCACTTGCTAAAAAGGGAAGTATATTTTGGCTTCTATTGTTTTCTTTTTTACTTGGATTTTCAACCACTATAGCCGAACCCGCATTGATTGCAGTTGCAAAAGAAGCTGCTGAAATTGCAGTTGAATCAGGACTGATAAATTCTGACATTCAGGCAAGCTATGCTTTGGGCTTAAGATTGTCTGTTGCTTTTTCTGTCGGACTGGCCATACTAATAGGAATTTGGCGAATCATTAAGGGTTGGCCTGTCTATTATTTCATTATTGGAGGCTATTTAATTGTTATCGTAATGACCATATTTGCACCTGAAGAAATTATAGGAATTGCCTATGATGCTGGAGGTGTTACAACTTCAACAATAACTGTACCTTTGGTTACAGCACTGGGAGTTGGATTAGCAACTGTAATTGAAGGCCGAAGTCCGCTTACAGACGGATTTGGACTTATTGCTTTTGCTTCTTTATTACCAATGATGTTTGTTATGGCATACGGAATGATAATCTTTTAGAATTGGAAATAATAAAACAAATAGGAAGTACTTTTTTTACAACGCTAAGCGATGTGGCTCCAATTGTTGTATTAATTGCTGTATTCCAAATATTGGTTATTAAAAAAACCATTCCTAATCTAAAGAAAGTTGTTGTAGGTGTTGTATTCGTTATCTTAGGATTAACTTTTTTCCTGATAGGATTAGAACAGGCCTTATTTCCCTTGGGCAAAATTATGGCCACGCAACTTTCTCAGCCTGAATTCTTAACAAAACATTATTCTGGTTCCTTAACTGATTGGCAAGCCTATTATTGGATTTATATTTTTGCAGGACTAATCGGTTTTTCTACTACTATAGCCGAACCATCTCTATATGCAGTTGCAGCTAAAGCCAACGAGGTTTCAGGTGGTACAATAGGAATAACCAATCTTCGTGTAGTAGTTGCCATTGGTGTAGCCGTTGCTTTAGTTGTTGGATCATACCGTATTGTGGTTGGTGATTCTTTGGCAACATACATCATGGTTGGTTATGTAATAGTAGTAATTCAAACTATTTTTGTAAAAAAGGATATCGTTGCATTGGCT
>JBFHES010000114.1:0-13564 GCA_041584015.1 Bacteroidales bacterium | reverse complement strand
TCTCGTAAATCTTTATCGGCGAGGGTATGGAATAATCTCAACACTTTATCCTGATCGGGATAATCCATTAATTTGAAGATGGTTTCGAAATTACCTTTTGCCGCAGATAAAAACATTTTCTCAGGACCTCTTGGCAGCCAGCCTTCTTTCTTAGCCCGTGCCTGAACACGCTCCCAATCCAGTTGACTTTTAATCGTAGCAATCCTTAAGCTGTCTTCATATTCCAAACGTTGCGAGCACAAATGGTTACCCGTTGTATCACTTGGCAAAGCTTCAAGTTTTTTAGGAGGCTTTAAATGCATGCTTAATTCAAATTCATCTCCCACTTTTCTATCTAAAATAACCTTAACATGATCCTGTTCTGATACTGATAGTTTAACAAAACCAAAAGCATCTTGCTTTGACGCATATATTACTAAATCACCCAAACCTGTGGTAAATGAGCATAAACCTTCTTCGTCTGAATAAGTAGTATAAAGTGGGAAAAACTCGGCATAATTGTACAGTCCAAATTCCACCTTTGCCCCTTCAATACTCTGGCGTAATTCATCTACAACTTTAACATGCACTTTCCGGTTTATAGCATAGTTTGATAAGACATTAAGTTCAGAGAAACGCTCCTCTTCGTATAAAACCTCCCCAGATCCATAATACCTTCCAAAAGCTTTCGTGTGCACTAACATGGCCCGACGCGCAGGCTCAGCAAACCAACCTTGATTAAACTGAGCTGATGGTTCGCAGCCTCCCAGGTATTTCCAATCACCATCAACCCAAACTTCAACCCAGGCATGATTATCATCGGAGTGTGCCCAGCGTGGGACATAAACCTGACGTGCCGGAATACAAACTGAACGTAATGCTGCAACCAGCAAAGTTGATTCTTCGCCACAACGGCCAAAGCCTGTTCTAATGGTAGACAAAGGTGAGGATGTACGAATATCTGTTCCCTGATAACTTACTCGTTCGTGGCACCAATGATTAACTTCCAAAGCTGCATCATGCAAACTCAGGTTAGCTACCCGATCTTTAAGCTCATGATACAACACCCATCTTGCACTATCCAAATTCTCATTATTTACACGGTATGGTAGCACAAAATGACGAAACACATATTCAGGAATATCATTAGTCCAACTAAAATGATCGCGTCCTTCCAAGGTTGTTCGTACTACCTTTAAAAAATACGCTCCATCGTAATCAGCCAAATCATTTAAAGGCATCGATGCATATAAAAATCTTAATGCTTCGGATTCTTCGAGTGTAAGCGAATCGTTGAAAACATCAAACAAATCAGCTTTTCGATTAACGGCCATTTCGGTTGTGAGCATAAATTGAGTATTAATTATGCCTCTATAATTTTCATCACTTATAAAATGCTTTTCGTCAGAACTGCATTGCGAGAATAGCAATGCGCAAAAAAGTAGGAACAATATGGAGTATCTCATAATGGGGTGTTTTAATGCAAATGTAATAAGTTGGAAGCACTACAAATACTGTTAGTTTAAAAAAGATTACTTTAGAGCATCCTAAACCTAATTATCAACGTCAATTATTAGCTAATTTTCTAATTTGTTCACCTAAGTCTGTAACACTATGAAACTAAAGATTTTTACACTTGCAATATTGTTATCCCTAACTTCAATTGTTGCATATGCACAAAGTATTGATGTTACTTCACTTCCAGGAACTACAACAACTGCTATTGAAAATTTCTTTGAAGCATCTTATATCGGGCTTGATGTGCTTAACGTAAGTTATACAGGCCATGCCCTCTCTGTTGGAATGTTCGACCAAAACGGATCAACCTTTCCACTGGATAGCGGTTTGATTTTAAGCACTGGGTACAGATCAACCGCTATGGGACCCAATGTTACAGGAAACACATCAGCTGTTACAGCCATGCCGGGAGACATTCTCCTCGAAACCTTAATACCACAAACTACCTATGATGCCTGTGTAATAGAATTTGACTTTGTGACCTGCGCATCAAAATTTGACCTTACTTACCTTTTTGCGTCAGAAGTTTACCCTGAATTTGTCTCTTCTAACTATCTCGATGTATTCAGCATTTTCCTAACAGGTCCAAATCCATTCGGAAATTCATATTACAACCATTATCTGACAGTTATCCCAGGTTCAACAGTACCTGTTAGTATTAACAGTATTAATTCAACAAATAACCAGGCTTACTATAACCACAATATGGGTACCAGCTCTATCTGTTTTGACGCCATTGAATTTGATGGTTTTATTGATCCCTTTGTAGCTTCGGCAAACATAATTCCATGCGAAACCTATCATCTAAAAATTGCAATTGCTGATGCTGAGGACCAAAACTATGACAGTGGGTTGTTTATTGCACATCCCATGAACAACTCAGCAACAACTGTTGGTACTACAGTTAATAATGAAACATGTGATGGGGCAGCAAATGGCTCCATATACATCGACTCAATAGTTGGCAATTCACCACTAACTTATGAATGGTCAACCGGATCACAAGAAGATAGCATTGTTAACCTAAACGTTGGCACGTACACATTAACCGTAGTTGACGCACAAAACCTGTATTCGGTTCACACATTTGAGGTAAGCACCGACACCATGGAAGTTAGCCTTACGGCAACACCAATCAACTTGAGCGTTTCTCCCTTTGGATCAATTGTAGCAACTATTACTGGCGGAATGAGCCCCTTTACTTTTGATTGGTCGAATGGAGCTACAACTGGAGATTCAATTGATGCTGGCTACGGTCCTCATAGCTTAGTACTAACAGATGCTGCCGGATGCACTGACACCGCCGAGACCTTTGTAAACTTGGCAACGACCCCGAATTGGACGGTTCAGGAAACAAACATACAACACGTAATTAGAATTCCAGAATCTGCTTTCTTATACACAGGCTTACCTCAAGAATTATATGATTTTATTGGTGTATTTTACAGTGATGGTTCATCTTACAAATGTGCGGGCTACATGATCTGGCAAGAAACTTCAGATTCCATAATTGTTAATGGTGATATTGTAGGCACACCTGAAATTGAAGGTTTGTACATAGGGCAAGAATTTGAATGGCTGCACTGGTCTCCTACGCCCGGGATAGCTGTCGGTGCTGGTGCCATTTTCGATGCTAGCTTTCCTAATCAAGAATTATTTGCTTTCAACGGCTTAAGCTCAGTAGATACTTTATATTTATTACCTAGCGGAGTTAAAGAAGAAAGCGTTGAGTACATTTCTATTTTCCCGAACCCCACTGTTGATCAAATTCAAATAAAGTCTGATGAAAATGTTATTAATGAAATTGTCTGCTACGATCTCTTAGGATCGGTGGTAATACAAAAGCAAAACCTCAACAGAAAGCACTTCCAATTGGATATTCAACAGCTACCAATGGGTACTTACCTATTAAAAATTAACAACAAATATCGGAAGCGCATTATTAAGATCTAAGCTTCCATTGGTTCATTCCTGAAAAAGCATCGCAAAGATCAGGAATCTTTTAATTATGAAAATAATACAACAAACTTTATTAAACTCTAAGTATGAAAAAACAATTCATTTTCATCCTACTCACACTCCTGCTTTCAGCCACTGGTGCTAATGCGCAAAGCATAACTGTGCAGGCTATTCCATCAAATAGTATTGAATCGCTTGTGCATGACATGCTTGATATTAGCTGCCCGGATGTAGACTTTTTTAACATTAGTTTCACTGGCGACACAAATGCAATTGCCACATTTAATAATGGTCATAACATATTTATATTCAATAAAGGATTGCTGTTATGTAACGGACATTATGCCAATGCTCTTGGTCCAAACGAAGCTACAGACACATCTTACAACAACACAGGAGGCTCCGATTCAAGCCTTGCTTTAATTGGCCAAGGCCCCATATCCGATGCCTGTTTTTTAGAGTTCGATTTCATACCAAACGTCCCTCACTTTTCTTTACGATATAGTTATGCCAGCGAAGATCATAACGAAAGAATTTATAGTGATTCGGCTGACGTGATGGGTTTTTTCCTGACGGGTCCGTCGCCAATTGGCATTGGAGATTACACTAATCAGAACATTGCTCTTATTCCGGGCATCTCATTTCCTGTAAATGCATTCTATGTAAACCACACCAATAACCCAATCTTCCATTTTACAAACAATGGACCTCAAAGTTCAGTAGAATATGACGGATTCACCACAGCAATGTATGCAGAAGCAGCTGTGATTCCAAGCGAAACATATCATCTTAAAATTGCCATTGGCGATGTTGGTGATGAATCATTTGACAGTGCCTTGTTTTTACATGAGGCAGAGTACATCCCTTCGCAGTACATTTACTCAACACAAACAAATGTGTCGTGCTTCGGGCAAAACGATGGTTACATTTCTATTGACACTGTAATTGGAATATATTCTCCAGTATTTTCATGGTCTAATTCTACTGCAACAAGCAATAGCCTTAGCAATTTAGAAGCTGGCAATTACACAGTTACCATAGAAAGCAATAACTTTCTAAGTACAGCTGTTTCATTCACAATTACAGAACCTGATTCTCTTGCAGTTACTCTTACATCAACTCCAATTGACACGCTCATTTCTACTTACGGATCTGTTGATGCAACAGTAACTGGAGGAACACCACCTTATAGTTTCGCATGGTCGAATGGTACAAACACTGAAGATTTAGCCGAAGCAACATATGGAACACACGAAATTGTTCTTACAGACGCCAATGGTTGTAGCTCAACAGCTGAAGCATTTGTTGATTATGTCAATAACAATCAGAGTACAGAACTTTCTTCAAATGCCGGCCTTGAAATTTACCCAAATCCGGCAAGTGAAATACTTACCATTCAAACTGGAACCGACATCATTAAAAATCTTGTTTGTTATAACCTGCAAGGTGTAAAGTTGATTTTAATTAAAGACATAGAAAAAGCAAGGCTTGAACTTGACTTAAGCGAGCTGCCAGCAGGGAGCTACATTTTAGAGATTAACGGAATGAAAAGACAAAGTTTCATCAAACAATAGGTGGAGACAAAATAAATCAACAACTATGAGAAAATACTTAGCAATTACGGCAATCATATTTTTCGCCTCATCCTTTGCTTTAAATGCACAAAGCATAAGCGTTCAGTCCATTCCATCTGATAGTATTGAATCAAGAATTGAACAGTTTTTTGAAAGTACCTATCCTGGACTAGATTTACTTAATGTTAGTTTTACCGGCGATACCAACTCTATTGGCACGTTCCATCCTGCGTCCTCAGGCCTGCTCTTAAATCAAGGAATAATAATAACTAGCGGGCATTATATGAATGCGCCAGGACCTAATAACTCGCAGAGTACATCTTATAACAGTACAGGAGGAAGCGATCCACAATTGGCTGCAATGGTTCCTTTCTCAATAAATGATGCAGCTGTAATTGAATTTGACTTTGTAGATTGCACCAACCTTTCTTTCTCCACTCACTATATTTTTGCATCAGAAGAATATATGGAAAGAGTAAACGGGACAACTCAAGACGTTTTTGGTATTTTCATATCTGGTCCAACACTTGGAGGAGGACCAGAATATATTAATGACAATCTTGCTTATCTTCCTTACCCATATGTTCCTGTTGGAATAGAAAACGTAAACCCCAATACCAACTCCTTTTATTACATTGAAAATGGCGATACCTCCTCAATCAATACTCCTGTTGAATATGATGGTTACACCAAGGTGCTGCTTGCAAATGCCTCAATAGTACCTTGTGAAACTTATCATGTGAAGATCGCCATTGGCGATGGTGGAGCAGACGATTATGATAGTGCCTTATTTCTTGCCGCAGCAACCACTATACCAACATCAGATATTTACTGCACTGTACAAAATGTTAACTGTAATGGATCATCTACGGGCTCAATTGTTGTTGATAGCGTACTTACAACATCTCCTCTGCAATATCAATGGTCGAATGGTGCAAACACTATGAACTTAACTAATTTACCAGCGGGTACATATACGGTCACAATTACAAACCAAGCAATGTCGCAGACTGTAATCACTTACGATGTACTTGAACCCGATTCTCTATCAATTACATTGAGTTCTACTCCAATTGACACCCTCATTTCTCCCTACGGATCTGTTGATGCAACTGTAACAGGAGGAACGCCACCTTATAGTTTCTCATGGTCGAATGGTGCAATCACAGAAGATTTATTTGAAGCAACATATGGGACACACGAACTAGTTACTACAGACGCCAATGGTTGCAGTGCAACAGCTGAAGCATTTGTTGATTATGTCATTAACAATCAAAGTGCAGAACTTTCTTCAAATGCCAGCCTTGAGATTTACCCAAATCCGGCAAGTGAAATTATTAGTATTGAATTAAAAAATGAGTTGATTAAAAGCATTGCCTGCTTTAATATCTCAGGAACTCAACAAATATCGATGCTCAATGTAAGTAGCAATTCTGTGCCGTTGGAAATTAAACACCTTCCAAACGGTACTTACCTTTTAAAGGTTAATGATAAATATATGAAGCGTTTTGTGAAGATGTAAGCTTTAGATTTTTAATTGGGCTAAGATACCTGCCTTCGCAGGAATGACCGCATTTCATCTGCAATTCATTCCTGACGCAACATAGTGGAGATCAGGAATCTCTTAGCTAAGGGGCAAAAAAGTTATCTCCTACAAACTGCAACTCGCATGATTGATATTTCGAAGGTTTTTTAAATCGGGGCGTAAGCGGCTTTTAAATTTATTCTTAACAGCAGCATTAGACTGTGCCTTTCGAATAAGGTGTTGCTCTTCGTCCGGCAAGTGAATAAAGTCCACACAATCGTTGGAGCAGCAACCCTCCATTTTAGCAGCACACTCGGCACATTGGATAAATAACAAATGGCAGTCGTTATTGGCGCAGTTAGTATGCGTGTCGGCAGGTTTACCACATTGATGACAATTAGAAAGAATATCATCGGTTATACGCTCACCCAAACGCTCATCGAACACAAAGTTTTTACCCTTGAATTTGGGCTCCAGATTATTCAACTTTACCTGACGCGCATATTCTATAACTCCACCATGTAATTGGTTCACATCTTCAAAACCTTCATGTTTTAAATAAGCTGATGCCTTTTCGCAACGAATACCGCCAGTACAATACAGGAGTACTTTCTTATCTTTTTTATCCTTTAGTTCATTAACAACCATTTCCACTTCTTCACGAAAGGTATCCACATCCGGACAAATTGCATTCTCAAAACGTCCAATCTCACTTTCGTAATGGTTACGCATATCAACCACAACTGTATCCGGTTCAGCCAGGGCATCATTAAATTCCTTAGCTGTAAGATGATTACCCACATTGGTTACATCATAGGAACCATCTTCCATTCCATCGGCAAGGATTTTCTTTCGCACTTTAAGTTTGAGCACATAAAATGATTTACCATCATCTTCAACAGCAATTTTAAGAGGGATGTCCTTTAGTTCTGTTTGCGACTCCAGATTTTGCTTAAAAGCTTCCCAATGTTCTTCAGGCACACTCATCTGAGCATTAATACCCTCAGAGGCAACGTATATTCGTCCAAAGCAATTTAGCGCATGCCAAGCTTTGTATAAACGATCGCGAAACTCCTGTGGATCCTCGATCATAACATATCGATAAAACGAGAGCGTAACCCGTTTAAAGGTTTCCTGCTGTAATTGTTCTTTTAATAACTTCTTATCAACCAAATTATAGAGGTAGTCTTTCTTCTTTTTCTCCGCCTTCATTGTAAAATCAATACCGTTATACCTTTTATTAAGACTAGTGTAAACTATAAAGCTCCCAAAAAGTTCAAAATCAAAGCAAACTAAACAACCACCCTATAATTCCTGCGTCTAGCAATTTCAATGTATGATGTGTGTAAAGCAAAACTTATAGCAATGCCATGGGCATTTATAGATAAGCTCTATGTACATTCTCACTAAAATGAAGTAATTTTGTACTAAAATCAATCAACTGTTGTTATGCGCACAAAAAAACGATTCGTAACGCCATTCCTGATTCCTGTTGGAATAGGACTAATCATTTATGCCGTATTCTTATTAGTTACCATGGTTAATTTTAGTATGATGGACAAGGATTCAATCCGTAATTTAATCTTCCTATCCATCATGATTTTGTTCGGGATTTTCTTCATTTTTGCAATGGGAGTAATTGAGCTCAAACTTGCGGATAGCAAGATTACAAAGTACATTAACCTTGTAGGCTTAAAGATATTCAGGGTTCATACTAACCTTCCGAAAAACTGTAAAGGCATTTTAATTACCAGAAGAAAAGCATTTTGGCATCGCTTCCTACAAAAGGAAAATTACTTTTTCAATTCAAGTTATGATGTTGCTGTGCTATCAATGCGCGACCGTGCGTTTAATGTGTTAAATGTACCCAAGGAAGATGCGCTTAAATACGGGCAGGCTCTGGCCGACCATTACAAAGTAGAGCTTTCCATTAACGACTAAGCGAAATATTTCCTCACCTGAGGCTACTCTCTATTTTTTAGTAAAGTTCCTGAAGAGCATTAACAATGGAGCTTACATCTTGCTTTTCCATGCAATCGAAATGCTTTTTAGGGCAACGCGAAAAACCTATTTTGGTACACGGACGGCACTTTAAGCCTTTTACCTCAGCTATTACAGAGCCATCGGCCGGTAAGTACGGATACATGCCAAACTCAGGAATTGTATTGCCCCACACCGAAACGATTTTTTTCTTATAAGCAGCAGCAATATGCATTAAGCCTGTATCATGCGAAATAATAACATTGGCTTGTTTAACCAGTGAGGCCGATTGGTTAAGCTTGTATTTTCCACAGGTGTTTAAAACTGTTCCTGTGGTTTTTTCTAGAACTTCCTTCGCATTTACATCATCATCTGGTCCGCCTAATAACAATATGGGTTTGTGGATTGCCGAACATATCTCCGCTATTTTTGCATTACTTAATTTCTTTGTGGCATGCTGTGCTCCAATTACAAATCCAACATAGCCCTGCTGATAAGACTCCGGCAAACTTGCCAGATCAACTTCCTCTTCTTTCGAGATAAAATAGTCCAAGCCCAGCTTGTCGTTCTTTGTATCGAAAACAGAAATGGTCTCTAAAATTCGATCTACAATGTGCACATCAGGCAGCTTATTAATCTTTAAATTAACCATCAACCACTTTTCCCAGTTCAGTTTATTAAAGCTAAAATTAGGCATGTGCAGACTGCTCTTTATCCGACCACTTCGCAGGTTGTTATGTAAATCAATCACATAATCGAAGTGTAAATACTTGAGTTCTTCAATCAGCTCTTTAAGATTATTATCAAAGCTATGAATGGTATGAATATGCGGATTAGCTTGAATGACCTGTACGTTTTGCTTTTTGGTGAGGTAGTGAATTTCTGCACCTTCAACCTGCTCTTTCAATATTCTTACAAGTGGTGTTGTAAGTACAATATCGCCAATGGAACTAAAACGAACTATGAGGAATTTTACCATGATCCAAAAATATATCCAATATCCGCATTCAGCAAATCAAACGATAAGGATGTTGCAATTTATTTAGGACTCCATCAACATTTCGGCTAAATTTCATTTTTACCATGATGTTTCAATAGCACCAATAAAAAAATCCCGATAGGCATAACCTATCGGGATTTAAAATATTATGAATTTTGTATTAAACTGTTTCTGCCAGAATAATAATTTTATTATCAGCTGATTCAATTACACCGCCACCAATCTCGAAGACGTGCTCGTGATTATCTTCGGCAACCAATCGCAGTTTACCTTTTGCTAAAGTTGATACAATGGGAGCGTGATTATTTAGTATTTCAAATGATCCATTGCTTCCCGGAAGCTGAGCAACTTTAACTGCTCCTTCGAACAATTTTCTATCTGGTGTAATTACTTCTATAAACATAGTTGTTATTTCTAATCAATTATATTAGCTAGCCTCAGCAAGCATTTTCTGACCCTTCTCAATTGCTTCATCAATAGTTCCAACAAGGTTAAATGCTGCTTCAGGATACTCGTCTACTTCTCCGTCCATAATCATGTTAAAACCTTTAATGGTATCTTCAATTGAAACCAAACAACCTTTTAGTCCAGTAAACTGCTCGGCAACGTGGAATGGCTGTGATAAGAAACGCTGAACACGACGTGCGCGGTGCACAACAAGCTTATCTTCCTCTGAAAGCTCGTCCATACCCAGAATAGCGATAATGTCTTGTAGCTCTTTGTAACGCTGTAAGATTTCCTTAACGCGTTGTGCCGTATTATAATGCTCA
Organism: Bacteroidales bacterium; assembly: GCA_041584015.1. GTDB lineage: Bacteria > Bacteroidota > Bacteroidia > Bacteroidales > M50B96 > JBFHES01. The sequence goes on along the minus strand of JBFHES010000114.1, from coordinate 3,259 downwards.
TCACCAACCACATCAGCACTAAGAATTCTTGAGGTTGAATCCAATGGATCAACAGCAGGATAAATTCCTTGCTCAGAAATCTTACGGTTCAATACCGTTGTTGCATCAAGGTGAGAGAATGTTGTTGCAGGAGCAGGGTCTGTTAAGTCATCTGCAGGAACATAAATTGCCTGAACCGATGTAATAGAGCCACGCTTGGTTGAAGTAATACGCTCTTCGAGTGCACCCATCTCTGAAGCCAAAGTTGGCTGATAACCTACAGCAGAAGGCATACGGCCTAACAATGCAGATACCTCAGATCCAGCTTGTGTAAAACGGAAAATATTATCGATAAAGAAAAGAATATCACGACCACCAGACTGCTCATCTCCATCACGGAAATTCTCAGCAACAGTAAGTCCTGAAAGGGCAACCCTTGCACGTGCACCAGGAGGCTCATTCATCTGACCAAAGATCAGTGCTACTTTCGATTCTTTAATGGCTTCATGATCTACCTTTGATAAATCCCAACCGCCTTCTTCCATGCTTTTGGCAAACTCTTCACCGTAAGTCATTACATTTGCTTCAAGCATCTCTCTCAACAAATCATTTCCTTCACGAGTACGCTCACCTACACCGGCAAATACTGAAAGTCCATCATAAGCCTTGGCAATGTTATTCATCAACTCCTGAATCAAAACAGTTTTACCTACACCAGCACCACCGAACAAACCAATTTTACCACCTTTTGAGTATGGCTCAATTAAGTCGATAACTTTAATACCTGTAAACAGTACTTCTGATTCTGTTGAAAGGTCTTCGAATCTTGGAGCCGGTGAGTGAATTTGATATCCACCTTCCTTGCTAATCTCACCAATTCCGTCGATAGCATCACCGGTAACATTTAACAATCTACCTTTTACTCTATCGCCAACAGGCATAACAATCGGAGAGCCGGTTCCTACTGCATCCATTCCTCTGGATAAACCATCGGTAGAATCCATGGCTACCGCTCGAACTGTACTTTCACCAATATGCTGCTGTACCTCAACAACTAGTACAGATCCATCTTGTCTCTTAATCTCAAGTGCATCGTAAATGTTAGGAAGTCCGCTTCCTTGTTCTTCAAAGCTTACGTCAATAACAGGTCCGATTACCTGTATAATTTTGCCAATGTTTTTAGACATATGAATAAGTTATGTATTATATCAACTCTAAATCTTAATTTAATCTGATAAGTATTAATTAATTAACTAATACTCTAAAAAGCTGCAAATTTACACTTTTTTCCTAATAAATAAACATTCCAGATTACATTTATAGTTTGAAGCACTTAAATGTTTAAATAGGCTAAAACAACAAAAGAATCAGTGTATTATTTATTTCTGTTGATGGTATAATTCACAAGATCAATCAACGATTTTTTAGCCTCATTGTTCGGGTAAACCTCAAGAATTTTCAGTGCCTTATCCTTATACTCGTTCATTCGAACTGTGGCATAATCAATTCCGCCATTTGAAATCACAAAGTTTATTACCTGATCAACTTTGTCCGTTTCGTTATTGTTCTTTTTTACGATACGCATAATTTTCTTCTTGTCGGAAGAACTTGCATTATTGAGCGTATAGATTAGCGGCAAAGTCATCTTCTTTTCCTTGATGTCGTTACCTGTTGGTTTTCCGGTCGATCCGGTATTTTGATAATCGAAAATATCATCTCTAATCTGAAAGGCAATACCTACATACAATCCAAACAGCCTCAACTGTTCTACCTGCTCTTCATCTGCATTAACCGACTTTGCCCCACATGCAGTACAAGAGGCAATAAGTGTTGCTGTCTTTTTTTCGATGATATCAAAATAAATATCCTCATTGATATCTAATTTGCGTGCCTTTTCAATTTGCAATAATTCGCCTTCGCTCATTTCCCGAACCGCCTGCGAAACAATCTTGAGCAAATCGTATTCGCCTTTTTCAACTGCCAACAACAAACCACGCGAAAGCAGATAATCGCCAACTAATACGGCAATTTTATTTTTCCACAAAGCATTTATGGAAAAGAATCCGCGACGTTCATAGGCCTCATCAACCACATCGTCGTGAACCAAAGTAGCGGTATGTAAGAGCTCAATAAGTGAAGCAGCGCTGTTGGTCGACTCTCCAACCTCACCCATCATTTTGGCTGTAAGAAACACAAACATTGGCCGCATTTGCTTGCCCTTTCTACGAATAAGGTAATTGGTGATGATGTTGAGCAAGGGAACCTTACTCTTCATAGAAGACCTGAAATGCTTTTCAAAGCTTTCCATCTCCTTGGCAATGGGTTCCTGAATGCGCGACAACTGGGACATAAATCTAATCTTCGTTGGCCAAAGGTAATATTTTTTGTTTTGCCATTAAACCTAAAATATACACAACATTAAATATTTGGATTCATCCATAAGTTGAACAATTCCCATCGCTTTAATTTCCGAACAAGGTTTAGCTGCATAGTTCGGAACTTATTTATCCAGCCAACATTTCACAAGAGATGCATTAGAGTAGATTAAGTCTGCCAATAAACGGCTACACATTTAGCTTTGTTTTTTAAATTGTATAGAGCCAAGCTTCAGTTACTTTTAGTCATCTTGTTAACATCAAATAAAATAGCTTTTAAAAAACAACTAATTATTATAAATTTATTGTTTACCCTTTGCTACCCAAACACCTTGTAGAAGCATCCTTAAATCGACGTTACAATGATGATTTTAAAAATGAGTTACTAATAATTATAACATAAATTAAAGCGTAAGAATTTAGATTAAATTACAGAAAAATTAATGTCCATGGCCGTAGAATATGGTCCTAAACTTATCGGGGCAATATTAGTGTTATTAAAAGGGTTAAGAATTATTAACGAACCCGAGCCTTTTATTTAGGTGTCTGAACTAGCTGATAGCTCTGTTAATTTTGCAGTAAGAGTTTGGGTTAAATCGGAAGATTATTGGGGCGTATATTACGAGATATATGAGAAGGTATACGATGCACTTAATGACGAAGGTATAAATATTCCATTCCCTCAAATGGATGTGCATATTCAGAAATAATTATAAGATCATGTAAGAAAATTTTCAAGCTAAGATTGAGACTTTTTTTACAATTTTTATCGAACGATAATAAAAAGGCTAGTTAGTTTTACAACAATCAAATAATTTCTTTTGTCTATGAGACTTGAAGAGCAGACAAATGAGATATAAACACCTAAGGCTGGCACAATAAATCCATACAAAAAGACACCAAAT
>JBFHES010000113.1:0-13595 GCA_041584015.1 Bacteroidales bacterium | reverse complement strand
GTTTCCTATTTTGGTGTTGAAAGAAAAACGATTTATTTATCAGTTTATGGATTTATGAACGGAAATAGTTGGCTTTGTTATGAAGAGGCTTGGATTGATGCAATTGGGAGTGAATATGGCTTGTGCAGAAATATTGCTTATTGCATTAATGGATTAAATCATGACGAACAAACCATCTGTGTGAGCAGTTCCGGAAACCTGCTGTTTCAGAATCCGATTTATCCTGATTGTTATTCAGCTTCATCTAACAGTGTTCCTAGAGTGGAACAAAGCAATATTACATTAAAAGTGTTGCCCAATCCTATTAGTTCTAATTCGCAAATAGAAATATTAGCTGATTATCACAACGGAGGAAAAGTAGAGGTATTTAACATTACAGGACAGGTGCTTACTTCTCAAGTTGTTAGTCAAAGTCAGAGTTTTGTGAAAATTAATCAAAGTGTGTTACCTTCAGGATTATTTGTATTATCATTCACAACAAATGATGGGCAACAAGTTTTTTGTCGATTTGTGAAGCAATAGAAGGCGTGCATAAATAATTAGACTTAACAGGGAGACACTGCAAGAAGAATTGGATCTTGAATCAGTAAAAATGGTTCAACTGATATAAGACGTGCTAGAATTCTAGAGATCGTTGAATAGTCTTTTATTCTGATCATGTCGCGTTGCACAATCTCTTATCCTTCATTATCTTGGCATGATTAAAATAAATCGTATGAGCAGAGAAGAAAGTCTATATCACGAGGTAGCAGAAAAAATTGAGGGATCGGTAAAAAGTCAAATGTTTGGCAAGCCTTGTTATAAAATCAATGGTAAAGCTTTTTGCTGTTTCTTTCAGAATGAATTGGTTTTTAAATTAAATGGTTCGTCACATCAAGAGGCCTTGAGTTATGATGGAACCAAGCTTTTTGATCCATCAGGAAAAAACCGACCAATGAAAGAGTGGGTGCAAGTACCTTTTGACTATATGGAAAACTGGGAGCGTTTTGCTGCCGAAGCAGCTCTATACGTGAGTGGTAAATCCTAGCCTTTAGGTAATTTAATCTTAAAGCAGGAGCCCTTATTAAGCTCGCTTTCTGCCCATATTTCGCCGTTGTTTTTTTCAACAAACTCCTTGCAGAGGATAAGCCCTAGTCCGGTGCCTTCTTCTTTATTTGTGCCCTGGGTCGAAAAACTTTTTTCAATTTTAAAGAGCTTGTCAAGCGTTTCCTGATTCATACCCATGCCGGTATCGCAAACACTTACCTCTACTTCATGTGCGTTAATTTTTGCTTTAATCAACACCTTGCCATCAGCATGGCTAAATTTAATACCATTGTTTATCAAATTCCCAATCACTGTTTTTGTGGTTGCCAAATCTGCCTTTATTTCCAGGTCAGGAGCTATGTCATTTATCAGTTTAATGTTTTTTAATGTAGCAGCTCCAAGGTAAGCTGCAATGCTATCATCAACTAAATATCGCAAATTGAGCGAGGTTGTTTCAAGTTTAATACAACCTCGTTGCGAACGCGCCCAGGTTAATAAATTCTCAAGTAAGTAGGAGGTGTTTTTTAATCCGTCGTTAACAACAGCTAATATTTCTTTTCGATCCTTGTCCTTATATCCGTCATAATCCTGACTCAGAATTTCAGTCAATCCCATGAGCCCATGGAACGGGCTCTTCAGGTCGTGAGCAACAATTGAGAAGAATTTATCTTTGGTAGCATTAGCTTTTTCAAGTTGCTCTGCTTGTTTCTCAATAAGAGCGTAGTTCTTAGTTAGTTTTATATTCGCTTTCTTTTTAATGTGATATTGATAGTAAGTAAACGCAATTACCAGTAATACTAAACTGAGAGAGATGATATAAAAAAGTCGAATGTATTTATGGGTTAAGTCAGCTGTATTTCGCTCCAGCTTATCCTCATCTAGTTGTTTCTGAAATTCCAGTTTCATGTTTAGTTCCGTAATCTCCTTAATTTTCTTTGCGGCCAAAATACTATCGGCTGATGTTTTATAAATCTTATGAAAGTTAAGTGCCTCTTTAAAGTTGTTCTGTTTCTCGTAGATGAGCGTTAATTGTTCGCTGGCATCACAAATCCATGAATCTGATTGAATCTCCAGCGCTTTGTTGTAGGCTAGTAAACAATATTTTTCTGCTTCGGCTAGCTTGTTTGTTTTTAGATAGGTTTTACCAATAGCTACACTCGATTCGCAAATTCCTAGTTCACTATTAATCGATTCTCTTATACTCAGTGCCTTTTGCAGCGAGTCAAGAGCTTCAGTGTAATTCCCTTGTCCAATAAATACTTCCCCTATTTTATTTAATTCATGGGCAATGCCGTACAGCGAGTTTCGCTTTACTTCGCTGTTGTATGATTGTATGTAGTACTTTAAGGCGTTTTGATAGTCTTTTCTTTTCATGTACACATTGGCCACATTGTTCGAAGCAACAGCAATACCTTCCGTATAATCCACTTCTAAAAATATGGTAAGTGCTTTTTCGTAATACTTCAATGCTTCGTCAAGATTGTGTTCATCGTAATGCACAATGCCAATATTGTTAATACACAGCGCTTCGTCTTTTTTTAAATCAATAGTTTCATAATATTTTAAGGCTTCCAAGTAATGTTCTAATGCTCTTTGCAATAAACCTAACTCATTATAATAGATGCCAATGTTATTATAGGAGCGTGCAATTTGCAGCGTGTCGTCAATAGATTGATAGAGCTTTAAAGCATGATTAAAATATTCGTAGGCCTTCTCCGAATTGTTCTTCATTATATAAACAATACCAAGTAGAGTGGCACTTTCGCCAATGCCCTTATTATAGTCTATTTGTGTTGCCAGATTGAACCCGGCAAGTGTAAAGTCTAGTGCTGAGTCTAAATCAGCTCCCAGATAATAGTCGCCTAATTCATAGTAGGCATTGTACTTTACAGAATCGATAGGTGAAAGCAAGCTTTGTTTGAGGCTATCGACTTTTGAACCAGAGAAACAAGTTAGAGGTAAAATAATGGAGATGAATAGGAAAACTGTTACTGACATGTGTGCTTTATTCATACTTGTCCTTTTTGTGCCTTAGAAATTCAATCGAGTTTAAGATACTTATAAAAAGTCCTTTCCTGATCAAATTTTATGTTGATTACCCTAATTAATAATTATTCTATTTTCGCTAGATGCTCTGTGTCTGCTGTGTTTAAAGGTTGCAAGAGCGAAGTAAAGCTTTAAATTATGCTGTTATTAGTAATGATGGTTGTCTACGAATAAAATTACTGTTTGTTCTCTTTTTAGGCGTTTTGTTTTAGGAATGCGTGTTTTTGAGTAAACAAAAATAACTCTCCATGTTAATCTGGGAAATTAGATGTGATATAAGGTCAAAGGCAAAAAAGTGAGCACCAATTGTGTTCATAAAAAAGTCCTGTTTTTTTGATTGTAGGAATAACCTTTTGTAATAATGAGCAGTATAATGATGGTACCTTAATCAATCTTATGAACAAAGTAAACTGTTGGGAATTTAAAGCATGCGGTCGTGAACCTGGTGGAAAACGTGTTGCTACCTGTGGCGTTTGCCCGGCTGCTATTCACGGCTTGTACGACAACGCCAACGGTGGAGTAGCTGCAGGTAGGTTTTGCTGGGCCATTGCAGGTACTTTTTGCGATGATAGAATTGCCGGAACGTTTGCTGAGAAAATGCAGGATTGTTTACAATGTGAATTTTTTAAACTTGTAGGCGCCGAGGAAGGTCGGAATTTTGTGATAACAAGAACCCGTTTTGAAGACAACATGGACGTTAGTCTATTTTCTTTAGATAAGTAATCATCAAGTTAAATTACTTTTTATTATTGGTAGCTGCAATGGTGGGCTAGCTGGGCCAATTTTTCATCTATTTTTATTTGCCTCGCTAAGTATGATATTTACTTCTAGTTTCACCAACTATAATATAGAATGAAGGTTAAATTACTTCACCGGACTATTCCGATTTTGCACGCTTAAGCAAAATCCCTTAAATTTGATTCTATTAACGTGCAAAATAATCATGCTTCAGTGGGGCGTTAGAATTTAACGTTATTCATTAATTATGTTTATCAGTTTAATCCTTATTATTTTATCATGAGAAAGGCGTACTTATTCCTTATCACCTTAAGTTTATTTTTAACTAGTTGCAATTACATTAGTTTACTTAATAATGTTCAAAATCCAGAATCGGCCTATCAGGAGTCTATTGTGTATGCCATGTCGCCTGAAGCCAGCAAGGTGTCAGATGCGCTTATTGAGATTAAGCCCGAGAATAGCAATCTTGTTTGGAAAGAAATAAATGGTGAGAATTATTTATTGGTGGTTAGTTATAAATCAAACACATCCTACTATGAGGCTTATATGGATTCATCCTTTTATCCAACGGGTAATTATGAGATGTGGATTACAACTGCTCCTGAATTGCATGCCAGGATGCAAGAGCTGGCAGCAGCAGATGTTGACCAACGACTTAATCAATTGCTAGGATTACCGCCAGGATCAAAATATGGTCATTTTGTAGAGTTCTGGGTGAAACCTTCCGATTTATTCAGACCGTGTCCGGATAAAGAAATAGATGATAGTTCATGCGAATTGTGTTTCCCGAAAGATGTTGATCAGGCGCATAAAGAGTGGATTAATGCAAATAGAATAAGCAGATATTATGAGTGTGCTTTGGATGATAAGTATCCTTGGACACAATTAGGTTATACTTATGATTGGAACCCTGCTAACAGAACACATGTCGGCTTAAGTGAATTTGTAATCGGGAAAAACAAGCAAATAATCGTTAAAGCTATTTATACCACAGAGGAGTATTTAAGTAAACCAAATCCGAGAGAATAAGCCAGAGCAACGGCATCATTAGCCTGCATCTGAAATCTTTCGTAACATGTCGGGTTTCATTATCTCAATCATATGACCATTGATTTTTATGATCCCGTCTTTACGAAACTCTGATAGGATGCGAATAACATTTTCTGTCCGCATATCAATTAATTCAGCTATCTCGCGACGAGAAATAGGCAAGTCAAATTCATTGGTCTTATAGATATTTTCTGAGAAATCAAGCAAGGTATAAGCAATACGGCCTCTAAGGTTTTTCTTACTTAGCGAGAATTTATTCTCAAGAACATCGTCGGTTGTTTTGCTCATGCGTTGAATAATGTCTTGAGCAAATTTGCCATTTATTAATATCTCACTTTGCATACAATCCTTGCTAATAAAGCAAACTGATGAATCCTCAATGGCAGTAATCGAATAAATAAAATGATTGTTAGAGAATACCGATAGCAAGCCCACAAAATCAAAGGGCTTGGCAATACTTATAATCTGGCTTTGCGTATCGTTAACCCGCTTATGCAATTTCATCAAGCCTTTGTGCAGGTATATAATATTGTGAATTTCGTCACCTTCGTTAACAATCGCTTCACCTTTTTTAAATAGAAATTGGTCTTTACAGCGATTTAATTTCTCTAATCCTTCGTTTTCCAAAGAGCTAAACAAAATCGACTTGAAAGAACAAAATTGACAATCCGGTGATTTAATACGCTCGCTCATTTAAATATTGATTCTAATTCTGTTTAAAAGTAGTCATTATGATAATTATCATAACATGATAGTTATCATAAGCAATTTCGGTACTGCAATTCTACAATCCCGTATTTTTACCCAAGGTTACATAGAAATAACAACACAGAAACAATTTTGTTATGAAGAAGATACTTATACTTGGAGGAGGAACAGCAGGTACCATCATGGTAAATAAACTGCGCAAAACCTTAAGTCGTGAAGAATGGGAAATTACCATTGTTGACCAACACAAGACTCATTACTACCAACCGGGCTTTTTATTTATTCCATTCGATATTTACAAAAAGGAAGATGTTATTAAGGCTAAGAGTGATTTCTTTCCGGCAGGAACCAATGTAATATATTCTGAGATAGACAAAATTGCTCCGAAAGAAAATAAGGTCTTGCTTGATGGAGGTCGTGTGCTAAATTACGATTTCTTAGTAATTGCTACCGGAACGCAAACCCGACCAGATGAAACACCCGGTTTAAAAGAAAATGGTTGGTACAAAAATATCTTCGACTTTTATACCATTGATGGTGCAGTGGCTCTCCAAAGATTTATCAAGAATTGGGAAGGTGGCAAGCTGGTTATGAATATTGCCGAATTACCATTTAAGTGCCCGGTAGCTCCGTTGGAGTTTATCTTTTTGGCAGATGCTTATTTTACCAAGAAAGGTATGCGCGATAAAGTCGACATTACTTATGTTACACCGCTATCAGGAGCTTTTACCAAACCAGTTGCTACGGCAATGCTAAGTGAGCTTTTGGTGGAAAAGAACATTAAAATTGTTCCTGATTTTTACCTTGAACGTGTTGATCATGAAAATAAAAAAATCATTTCGTACGATGAGCAGGAGATTGAGTACGACCTGCTGACCATTGTTCCCGTAAACATGGGATCGGAGATGATTGAGCGTAGCGGTATGGGTGACGACCTGAACTATGTTCCAACAAATAAGCATACCCTACAAAGTGAGCAATACGAAAATATATTTGTATTGGGTGATGCTGCTAATCTACCAACTTCAAAAGCCGGATCAGTTGCCCACTTCTCAGCCGAAATACTCTATGACAATTTGCTTTCGGCAATTGAAGGCAGACCATTAATGGCGAAATTCGATGGGCATGCAAACTGCTATATCGAAACAGGGCATGGCATGGGATCGCTAATCGATTTTAACTATGAAACAGAGCCACTACCCGGAACCTTCCCGTTGCCTGGAGTTGGTCCATTCGGTTTACTCAAGAATACTAAAATCAATCATTACGGCAAGGTGCTGTTCCGTTGGATTTATTGGCACATCCTGCTAAAAGGGAAGGAAATGCCAATTGAGGCAGACATGACCATGGCAGGTAAAAAAATGTGGAAAGTATAAAACGGAAGTCATGAGCGAAGTAAATGTACAAACACAAATAAATGAGATTAACCAGAAGCTTGACTTGCTGCTCGATTATGTCAATCAGCAGCGCCTGAAGGCTGATGTGGTTGAAGATCTCATCTCAGATTTGTCGATTGTTGGAAAGGATGTTTACGATTCAACGGTTACAGAACTTGAGAACCATTCCGTGGAAATAGACCCCGATGCGGTGAAAATATTTTTAGTGAAGCTGCTGAAAAATGTAAACAACTTTAGCAAGTTGCTCGAGTTCTTTGAAAGCATGAATGACCTGTTATTGGATGTGAAACCAATAGCCAATGAGTTGCTCATCGATCTTACCAAAAAAATGCACGACTTTGAGAAGAAAGGGTATTTCGAATTCCTTAAAGCTTCAGCAGAAATCATTGATAATGTAGTTGCACATTTTTCTACTGAGGATGTAAAACTGCTAGCCGATAATGCGGTAGTTATCTTGGAAACGGTAAAAGGACTTACCCAGCCCGATATGCTGAAAGCAATTAATAATGCAACCACCGTATTTAAAACCATCGAAACCGAAAATGTGCCCGAGTATACCTTAATGAAGGCCTTTAAAGAAATGCGTTCTCCTGAAATGAGGAAGGGGCTTGGCTTCATGATCACCTTCCTGAAGAATTTAAACAAAGTGTAAATAAATAATTAATACTTATAACATAAAGCAATAATAACATGGCAACAAAAAATTATGCAGGTACAGACGTTGAGTTAAACGATGAAGGGTATTTTCTCGATCCTGGAGTTTGGACACGTGAGATTGCAATTGAGATTGCAAAAGAAGATGATATTGAGTTAAGCGAAAAGCATTTTGCTGTGCTCGATTTTATTCGTGAAGAAGTAGCAAGCGGAGCCAGCCTAACCATTCGATCGGTTGGTAAATCAGGTATCACTGATATTAAAGAGTTTTATCAGCTATTCCCTGGAGGACCATTGAAGAAAGCGAGCCGCATTGCGGGAATACACAAACCAACAAGTTGTGTATAGTTAAAATAGGACGGGAGGTGTTTATATAATTGTATGCTAACCACATTAACCATTTTACACCTCCCAATTTTACATTGTCTCATTTAAAAATTAAAGATATGAGTACCACAGAAAAACCCTTAAAGAAAGTTTGTATCATTTGCGCTAAAGGATCCATCGAAGATGTTTATGCATCGTTGGTAATGTGCAATGGAGCTGTAATGGAAGGTATTGAAGCCAAGTTGTTTTTTACATTTTTTGGCCTGGATGCTATTACAAAAAAGCAAATGAAAAAACTGCATACTGCCACAGTTGGTAACCCGGCTATGCGTATGCCAGGTGGATTACCATTCCCTACAATCCTGGGTATGATTCCGGGAGTTGAGGCTGGTGTATCCTCCATGATGAGGAGCCAGATGGAAGCTTTGGATATTCCTACTGTTGAAGAATTCCTGGAAATGATTACTGCTGGTGGTGGCGAAATTTATGCCTGTAAACTAGCCATGGATATGTTTAAACTTACCAAGGATGACTTGCACGAGGAAGTGAGTGCTGTGCTAACCATTGGTGAGTTTTATGAAAAATCAGGTGGCGAGAATACTCAAATTATTTTTACTTAAATTTAAGGTTTACTAATCTAAACTAAAAACAAATGAGATTACTCAAACAACTATTGTTTTTGCCGCTTATCATGGGGCTGTGCAATTTCGCTCAGGCAGAAAAAGAATTAACACCTTATTTGCATCTAGGTAACATTAAAGGAACTGTTGTTGATGTTAAAAGCCGTGTTGAACAATCTTTAATAAAAGCTGGATTCGAAGTGATTGGCGATTATCAACCGGAAGGAAATAAGGAGTTGGCTGTGCTGGTTTACACTAGTAAAAAGTTACAAGAGATTTGTCTTAAAGTTAAGGATCGCGGCGCTTTGGCGGCGGCTCTTAAGGTAGGCTTTAAAAGTACTGACGGCGTGGTGGAGATTAGCATTGTAAATCCGGAATATCTATTCAATGCTTATTTTCAGGAATCCTATAAAAATTTTGAAGCAGAATTAATGACAATTAATAAGGCAGCAAAAAAGGCTGTTAACTTGCTTGACTTAACCATAACTAATTTTGGAGGTGTTTTAACGCAGGATGATGTGCAGGAATATCAGTACATGTGGGGAATGGAAGAATTTACCGATCCGGTAGAGTTAATGGAATTCAATTCTTTTGAAGAGGGCTTGACCATGATTACCAAAAACCTGAATGCTAAGAAAGGAAGTACAAGTAAAGTTTACGAGCTGGTATTTAAAGATGAGCAAGTTGCTGTATTTGGCGTTGCACTTGAAGACGCTAAAACAGGTGAGCCGTTTTTCTTACCGGTAATTGGAGAGAAGCATGTTGCAGCCATGCCATATGAATTGATTTTACAAGGAAATACCGCCACAATATTACATGGCCGCTACAGAATAGCGCTGCATTGGCCGGAATTAACAATGGGCACATTTACAAAGATTATGTCAACGCCGGGAGACGTTGAGGCTACGATGAAGAGCTTATGTGAATAATAGCTATTTTAATTGGGGGTAGTGGGAATCAGATTAATTTTGGTTCCCATTCTTTTTTTATTCCTACTTCTGTGTACTAGATTTTCTTGCCCTTCGGGGAATTTCATTTGTCTCCGGCAGATGGTAGCGTTCAAATGGAACCGTAGTATCGAACATGTAGCGGTACGTATGATGCGTTTTTGCATGTGTAGCACCTGTTGCTTCATACAGGCTAATTATTTTTGGATTAAAATCTCCGGACCACGAAAGCTCAATTTCTGTATAGTGATCTAGTTTGTCAAATACCTTCTTTAGGTTCCAGAAAATGGCACTCTCATAACCTAGCCTTTGATAGTTAGGTTTTGTACCCATAACCAAAGCGCGGGCACGTGTTATGGTTTTCGATTTATTTAAATACCACAGTTTTAGCTTAGTGAAGAGAGTTAGCTTTCCGTTCAACTTCTTAAACAACTGGTTTGCATCTGGGAATAGAACCATAAAACATACTGGTTCGTTGTTTCTATAAACAAACCAAATAAACTCCTCAACTAATAATTCACGAGCATCGTTAAACGCATTATCAATTTCAGCATAACTCAGCGAGGCCGATTCTTCTCGAAAAGTCTCCCAGGTAGCATCATAAATCTCAATCAGGTCGGTTATGAATTTGTGCTTTTCGTTGAAGGTAAAATGCCTGCAGCTAATCTCAGGTTTTTGAATCACGCGTTCGGCAACTTTCCAGAATATTTCAGGAAATGGCTTTTTTAAATCGAGATGAAACGAGAATTGTTTATAGAATAATTGGAATCCGAAATTTTCGAAAAGTTGCTGGTAGTAAGGCTTGTGATATTGCATGCCATAACCCTGCTGTTGAAACCCTTTAACCAATAAGCCCCAGTTAAACATGTTCTCACCAAAGTTAACCGGACCATCCATTGCTTCAATGCCATTGCAGCTCAGCCAGTTTTTTGAGGTTTCAAAAAGTAAATTGGCCGCTTGCTGGTTGTCAATACACTCAAAGAAACCAATGCCTCCTGTTGGCTGTTTCCATTTGTTGGCCTCGTGCTGGTTGTAAAAAGCTGCAATTCTCCCAATGGCTTGTTGCTTTTCATCCAACAGAATCCAGCGTTTAGCTCCACCATTTTTAAATGACGGATTGGTTTTTGGATCAAAGATTTTGTCGACATCGGCATGAAGCTGACAAACCCAGTTTTTATCGTTATTATAAATATGGTGGACAGTTTTATGAAAAAGTCCAAGTGTTTGTTTGTTGCTAACTTCAACAATTTTCATTGGAAAAGTTTATTTAATTGTTCCTGTTAAAACAAATAGTTAAGGCCAATGTACATACCGCTGGTGCCATCTTCCTTTGATGCTGCAAATCCATAATCAGCTGCAATGATGAAGTTCTGATTTACGGCTATACGAAATCCAAGGCCATAACTTAGGTGTAATTTCTCCTTCTCTCCGGTAAAGTAATTACCGAACTCATCAGCAGGTACATTGCTCAAATCAACATCAGTTTCCTGAATAACCTGACCGGCGTCTGCAAAAGCATTTAAACCGAGGTAGAAATTTTGATTGATAAACTTAAATCGGAGAAATTTCCAGCGAAGCTCTGCATTAGCCATTGCAATTCCATCACCAACAATACGGTTAAGTATTACACCGCGGATGGTCTTTGATCCACCAAGACCTTCAGAGTTGGCAGATCGTAACATTGTTGTTACTACATTGGGTTTCATGTAAAAGGGTGCGCTACCCGAGATGGTGCTTTGCACGCCAAGTCGGTAGGCAAACGACAAATCATTTTTTATAACAGTAAAGTATTGTCTGAACGTAAGATTAAGCAAGGTATGAGCATGGTCGTTGCCCAGAAAGCCCGGAGCTGTAAAGATTACACCTTCGGCCCATATACCACTCATCGGATGTGGTTCATTGTCGCGGGTATCGTATACTATCCCTAGCTTTAAGTAGTTAGTCATGCCACCTTCCAGTTCATCTGTATTAATTATTCCCCATTGCTTGTACAGTTCGTATAAACCGGGCACCGAGTCGGTGGTTGGAAGTAAATCTTCGTCCTTGCCTTCGTTTAGCTTATTAATATCAACAGAGCCAATATGATCGTTGTAATGCGTAAAACCCGCTACCCATCTTAGTTTGTCGCTTTTAAGTTTGCCCTGAAAATCGAGTAAGAATCGAAAGCGTTCGCGTGCATGGCGGTAAAATAAACGAGACTTGTAAGCACCGTCTTCTGTGTCGAGCCACTCAGGGTTGTAGGCGGTTTGTGCTCCATTGAATCCGTAGAATCCAAATGCCTGTTCGGTTAGATAACTTAAATCAGAGGTAACCCTGATATTGGGAATTAAATATTGGGAATCGTAGAATAATCGGTTGATTCCACTTCCTTTAGTGAAACGCGACATTTCCATGTAAATGGAGTGTCTGTAATCAGGATACTGACTACCATCACCATAGAAGTACAGGTTGGTTAAAGCACCGTATTGCAAGCCCAGGTCTGCATCAAAAGCAACTACAGGAATTCCTGCAAACTTGAAACCTGAAACTTTTTCTTCTTCATCTTTCTCATTTTGGGCAAACAGCTGCGTTATCAGCAACATTGCAAAAAGCATTGTAAATGTTTTTTTCATAAGATAGGATTTGCTAGGTAAGGTGTTAGGATTATATCCGGTTCACAAGCAAAAGCTACTGTAATTGAAAGAGCAATATAATGCAGATCGCTATTATTATGTTTTTCTCTGGAAGTAATTTTGCGATGAACCATTTTCAAATTTAACTTTTTTCCTAAATATCCTTTGCCGACTCCTTTCCAAACTTCTGAAAAATAAGCAATACAATACCTGAAACAGCAAATGATGCAACAGCCAATTCGGATATCAGTGTGTTGGTAGCAATTAATACCAGTACATATAGGGCACCGGATAATAGACTGGCAAAGGCTGCAATGTTCTTAATCTTCCAATGAAAGGTGGCAATAACCGGAGGGACAATTGCAAATCCAACTCCTGCTATGGTGAGTACTACTGTAACAATGTCTCTGAAGAAATATGCAGCAATTAAGCTGAGTACCGAGATAACGGTAATAAATATCCTGGTAAGTTTTGCCAAATTAACTGTGTTGGTTTGATGTCCTTTTCTGTGCCCTATGAAATCTTTCGAGACACTTGTTGCTAATACAAAGATCATTGTATCGGCCGAGCTCATTATTGCAGCAAATATCAATACCAGGCCTAAACCCAATATTGAATGTGGGAATATTTGTGCCAAACCCATTGCTAATGCGTCACGAGCTTCAATTCCTGGCAGCGATGCTTTGGCATAAAGTCCGATTAACGACAGGATAAATCCGGTAATGATAATTAGTATTGAAGAATAGATAAAACCCTTCTTAATGACCTTGTCGTTGTCGGCTGCATAAATACGTTGCCAGTATTCCGAAGCGTAGAATACCGAAAGGACGCCATATGCAATAAAGCCAATGGTCATACTAATGTTAAAGTCATCCAGTATAAAAAGCTTCCCCAGCTCAACAGTATTCTCGTTATAGAGAATGAAAACAAAAACTCCAAACAGGATAATGAGTACAACATATTGGAAAATATCAGTTTTAATAACGCTGCGGAAACCACCAAGGGTGAGGTAAATTAATATAACCAGTCCGGAGAACAGTAAAGAGCTTTCATAACTCCAACCGCTAATGCTTGCTAAAATGCTGCTTCCGGCAATAAACTGATTCATGAGCAAACCCAGATAGACAAAGAGCATTATTATGGCTGAGAGCATTCCGGTCTTTTTATCAAAGTGACTAAAAAACCAATCGGAAAGGGTGAGGAATTTCTTTTGTTTCCCCATGCGCCTAATCTTGTAAGCGTATCTTATAAATACAAGGAAACCAATAGATGTTCCTAGAAATAGAGTAATTGCCGAGATCCCAAACTGATAGACAAATGCCGAATAGGCCACCAAAGCAGAACCTCCTATATAACTTGCCAGCACTGAGAAAGTAAAGCCCCAAAAACCCAACTTCCGGTCAGCAATAAGAAAATCATCAGCTTTTTGTTTGCGTGTACCATAAATGCCAATGGCAATACAAATAAGTG
>JBFHES010000112.1:0-13607 GCA_041584015.1 Bacteroidales bacterium | reverse complement strand
TTCCGTTTTTATGCATCGCTTGTATTTAATATTTCCCGCAATGTTTCGAAGTTTACCCCTACGAAACCAGAATGGACTGATGAATATGTAACTGACTAGTGACAATAATTGTTGATTGAATCCAAGTTACCTATAGAGGTCAGCTAAATTATTAACAACTTCTTTAAATGATGACATTTAGTTTCGTCTTATTAAAATTTCTATTTTTGACCGATTCTAATGAAAATGTAAAATCGAGGCTAGTTTCTTTAATCATTCACCGGAGTTAGGTGTATGTAAGAACGAAAAGCAGCAATTGATCAAATGAAAAAATCAGTAAAAAACATTATACAGGTACTCATCGGTTTTGTAATAGGTGCTTACTTTCTTTACATAACACTAAGGGAACAGAACTTTGAGGAGATTATGACAAGCCTTAAGGATACTGATATTACCTGGGCTCTGCTGGGTGGTGTTAGCCTCTTAGCTGTTTTTCTATTAAGAGCTTTTCGCTGGAAAGTTATTCTAAATAATTCGGGAGTGTATCCCAAATCGGTTGATGTTGTTAACTCCATTGCCTTAGGATATTTTGTGAATAGCTTCACACCAAAGTTTGGCGAACTGGTTAGATGTACAAACCTTAAACGAACGGATAATGTGAAAGTGTCAAGGGTACTTGGCACTGTTGTGTCGGAGCGTGTTTGGGACTTGTTGATATTAGCCGTTGGTCTTGTGATTATTATAATGGTGGAGTTTGAACGGGTAACTGCACTGTTTAATATGAATGAGCTACTATCTGGCTTTAAAAATGGGACGCTCGTTCTTGCTCTGATATTGTTAGGTGGTGGTGTAGCTCTAATAGTTGTGTATCGTTTAATTCGTAATAAAATTAAGGACTGGAAAATTGTTAAGTATCTTACCAATTTTGTTACAGAGATCTATAGCACTATTATGCTAACCTTCAAGATTAAAGAGTATAAAAAGTTCCTGGTATTAACCGTACTGATTTGGGTTGCTTTGGTTTTAATGAATTACTGCTTCTTACGTTCGTTAAGCGAAGGTGCAGAATTCAGTAATATGTATTTTGCCATTGTTGTATTGTTTATTGGTGCAATAGGATGGGCGCTACCATCTCCGGGAGGTATTGGTACAACACACTATTTTATACTTCAATTATTTATAGCCTTTGAATTAAGCGAAAGTGCAGGCGTTAACTTTGGAATTTTGTCGAACGGATTGAATTTCGTTTATACCATATTTGTTGGGTTCGTAGCTTTGATATATAATGAGGTGCGCGTATATCGAATAAAGAAGCAACAAGATATGGAACTCCAGCCGGTAGAAGATTAAAAACTATGTTTTATTCCAAAGATGATTCGCATGTTGTGAATCAATTAGTAAGCAAGATTAGTTCAGAGTTGCTTCAGCTAAAGGATCAATATGCAACTTTTTATAAGTTCGTAGCTCCAAATCATATTTCCCGTTTCGAACAATTTCTGTTCTATCAGGCCTATCAGAACCATAAAGTGCAGCTACAAGCTGTTCATGCAAAATATGGTCTACAGCTTAACGATCCGTTTAGCTGGTTTAAATTACAGTTTAATAAGGCTGATGTCGACAGGGAAAAAACAATAGCTGCCGAGGGTGTGTCAATTCACACTTCCTCTATAATGGTGAACATTAAGCGTGAAACCTTAAATGGATTTCAACATCTTATTCCCTTGATACAAGAAGGGGTGAGTCAGTTTCGGATTAATTGTGCCTTTGGAACTCATGCCGAGTGGCTGCAAATGATTAACAATGTTAAGCAGGCAGGAACATTCTGTGGCAGCGACTGTAAGGTTTTGTTGGATATGGCCGGACCCAAAATACGAATTGAGGCTATTTACGAAAACGGGCTTAGTAAAGCAGACGCTCTTTTAAAAGTAGGACAACGCATATTGCTTGGAGCGAAAAGATCTTCGGGTAATATTAAGGGCTTGTATTTTCAGGTTGACATTCCTAATCTTGCACGTTTGATAAAAGTAGGAGATCCTGTTCGTTTTGATGATAGCAAAGTTGAGGCAGTAGTTATTGACGTTGATGCAGATTGTCTTATCCTTGAAGTACGTAAGTTAATAACTGCAGAAACCGAGCTTACAGTAGGTAAGGGAATTAACTTCCCGACATTTACGCATGCAGTGGATCCTCTCACATCTAAAGATCGGAGCGATCTTGAATTTGCTGTAAAGCATGCTGATGTGATCAGTTTTTCATTCACTCATCTTCCGGAGGATATTGATAAATTCATTGCTGAAATAAAAAAGCATACCGCGGAATTACCACCTGTTGTTATTAAAATAGAAACTCAAACGGCACTCAATCGCTTGCGTGAAATTCTTATTAGGTGTTACCAAATTCCAAATGTTACTATATTAATTGCACGAGGCGATCTTGTTTCGGAATGTGGTTTTGAAAGATTAGCAGCTAATCAGGAGTATATTTTTAAAATTGCAAAGGAAGCGGGTTTACCAGTAATATTGGCAACTGAAGTGCTTGAGCAGATGAACCAACTTGGTATGCCAAGCAGATCAGAAATGATAGATGCGTACTATGCATTGGATGCAGATCAAATATTGCTTAATGCAGGATCTAATGTAGTGCAATGTGCTCAAATGCTCAAGGTACTTAAGCGTCGCAACTAAGAAACATATTTTTTAAAAAGAATAAAGGCCAATTGATATAGTTCAATTGGCCTTTGCTTTTCGTGTAATTATCTGATACTACATCCAATGTAGATATTTGTCTACTAAATTCCAGATTTCCTCATTATTCCCATAAAGCTCTTCGCTCAACTGTCTGTCGTTAAAAGACTTCAATGTATTGATAATTGCATCAATTGATCCTGCAGGAAAAATTCCATTGTTTTCATAAATTGCTCGCTGCTTATCAAGTTGTTCTGCACTGTCCCAACATGAGGTTGGTAGCTGATTAAAATCGGCTAATTTGTCTTTGTACTCTGAACTGAAGATATCGCCTGGAGTATACAATCTGTCAGCAATTTCTAAAGAATCCTCCATATCTAAACCATGATTGACTGCTACAATTAGGCCGGCCATTAGGTGGTGAAGATTCGCTGAACCATCTGGTACTCTGAACTCAAATGTTTGTTTGCTTGAGAAGTCCTGATCGCAATCGCTTTCCAATGGATTCGCATGACGTAGCATTTTGCATGCTCCACCCAACCATCCAAGAGGAACTCTTACAAGAGCAGAACGGTTTCTGTCGCCCCAGCAAACATATGTTGGTGCTTCCTGATGAGGTACCAAGCGTAAATATGCCGTTGGTATTGTATTACCAAAAGCAGTTAACGAAGTAGACAAATCAAGCACTCCGGCTATCATCTGACGTGCTACATTACTAAGTTTACCGTTTTCAACTAAAACATTTTTACCGTCTTTTTCGGCCAGCATATGTATGTGCAATCCACTACCAGCTTTGCCAATGCTTATTTTTGGTGCAAAACTAATATTCACTTCATACTGATAAGCCAACATACGAATAATCCATTTCGCCACGATTAGTTGATCAACTGCATCTTCCGGATCAACTGGCAAAAATTCAATTTCTTGTTGTTCAAAGTTTTCCTTCTCGGTGCTGAAGTTACCTACTTCAGAGTGGCCGTATTTAATCATACCACCACATTGGGCGATAAGTTGCATGGCTTGCTTTCTAAAATGCTCCCATTTTGCAAATGGTTCAGAACTATGATATCCTTTTTGATCTATTGCCGGAAATGCAGCATCGCGCTCGCTCTGAACGTAATACTCTAATTCACCCATGGCTTTAAACTCATAACCGGTAGATTCTTTAAAATCGCGGTTGGCTTTTCTTAGAATATAATCTGGTGAGCTTTCTAATGGCTTGCCTTCGTTGGTATAGTAGGAGCAAAGTAATTCAAGCGTAGGAACATCCTCAAACGGATTTACAAAAGCTGTTTTAAAACGAGGGATTACGTATAGGTCGCTGCTTCCTGCTTCTACAAAAGAAAACAGACTGGAACCGTCAACACGCTCGCCTGAAGTAAGCAGATTTTCAAGGTGCTCTTTATTTAAGATTACAAAATTAAGTGTCTTTAATTTACCGTCATCGGCAACATATCTAAAGTTAATCATTTGAATATCCTTCTCCTGGATAAACTGCATGATGTCTGCTTTGGTGAATTCTGATGCTGGTTTACGCAGATGTTTAACCAGTGGATTTGGGCTTAAAGCTATTTCGCTGTCTCTCATTACTCTCATTGTCGTAAAAATTTGTTCCTAACAAAACTAGTAGAATTTAGAAAATCGAATCTAATATTGGATATGTTAAATAATACCTTAAAGTGTTTTAACATTTGCTTAACTAAGTGCTGGATTTTCAATGACTTTTAATTTGCAGGGATATGAAATCATCATAGAGTGAAGTAAGAATTAGGATTTAGCCTTTGCTGCTAGTTGGTTGGAACATTGCCTTATTAAAACTATTTTTGAGGCTAAATTTACAAGGATGGATTTGCAAGGTTTTTCGTCAAAATTATTAGAAGAAGCAGTGGCTGAGTTTGCGAAACTGCCAGGAGTTGGTAAGAAAACGGCACTTCGTTTTGTCCTTTATCTATTGCGTCAGGAAGAGAAGGAAACAATTGCCTTTGGCGAGTCAATTATCAAATTGCGAAAAGAAATCGTTCACTGCAAAATTTGTCATAACATCTCGGATAACGAAGTTTGTGAGATTTGTTCCGATACTTATCGCGATCGCTCAACTGTTTGCGTGGTGGAGGATATTAAAGATGTAATGGCAATAGAAGCAACCCAACAATATAATGGTTTGTACCATGTGTTAGGTGGGAAAATATCTCCAATGGATGGAATTGGTCCGAATGATTTAACAATAGATTCATTGCAGCAAAAGGTGGAAGATGGCGAAATTAATGAACTAATTTTAGCATTAAGCACCACAATGGAAGGCGATACAACTAATTTTTACATCTATCGGAAGTTGGCTGGTAACGATGTGAAACTCTCGACAATTGCCAGAGGAATTGCCATCGGTGATGAATTAGAATATGCCGATGAAATAACTTTGGGCCGTTCAATCTTAAACAGGACTCCATTCGACGGAAGTTTTACCAATAAGTAAATCGACGTATAGACAGCTTAGCTGATAGCGCTTAATAGTACGGTTTTTTTATAGTTTCTGTTTTGCAATTATTATTTTTGCAGCTGCAAATATTCATTTCATGTCAAAAGTTTTAAACCCGATCATTAATTTTATCAGCTGGCTGGTGTCTGTTCTGCCTATGTGGATGCAATACATCTTGGCCAATGGGTTTTATTACATTGCCTTTTACGTTCTTGGATACCGCAAGAAGGTTGTTCAGAATAATTTAAGAAATGCATTTCCAGAGAAATCTGAAACTGAGATTCAGCGCATCACCAAGAAATTTTATCGGCACTTTGCAGATCTATTTATTGAAACGAATGCCATTAGGAGTTTCTCTGCCGAAGAAATACAAAAGCGCTATCGGGTTACCAATAGAGAAGTGCTTGACGAATTATACGACAAGGGCAAGAGTATAACTTTGGTGATGGGACATTATGGTAATTGGGAGTTCTTTTGTGGATTGCCCTTCTATGCAAAGCATAAAATTGTTGCTATTTACAAACCGCTAAAGGATAAATTCTTCGATTCGTTTATGAATAAAACGCGATCGAAATTTGGGGTGCAGCCTGTGGCAATGGCTCATATATACCGTGAGCTTGTTAATTATAATAATCAGAAGATTCCAACGGCAACCATGTTTATCGCTGATCAATCGCCACATAAACAACAAATCCGATTTTGGGCAGACTTTCTTAATCAGCCGACCCCTGTTTTTTTGGGAACGGAAAAAATTGCTCGCAAACTGGATCAGGCAATTGTGTTTTGTCAAATGCGAAAAGTAAAACGAGGTTACTACGAGGTTTATATCGAGGAGTTATTTGATGACCTGAGTAATGTAAATGACAGTGAAATAACTAAACGTCATATGCTGGCTCTGGAGAATATCATTAAGGAGCAACCCGAATACTGGCTCTGGTCACATAGGCGTTGGAAGCATAAACCGCCAACTAATTAAAGTAATATGGCTCAAACTGCAGTTGTAATTTTAAACTGGAATACTCAGGATATTCTGAATACCTATCTCCCGTCTGTTGTGAAATATTCGACACAACCTAATGTAGAGATAGTTGTAGCAGATAACGGCTCAAGCGATGACTCTGTGGCTTTTGTGCGCGAACACTATCCGCAAATAACCATTATAGAATTAAAGGAAAATTATGGTTTTGCGGGAGGTTACAACAAAGCGCTGGAACAGGTGAATGCAGATTACTACATCCTTCTAAATTCAGACGTGGAGGTTAGTGAAGGCTGGATTGATCCGGTGATTAACCGTATGGAAAATAACAAAGGAATTGCTGCATGCATGCCACGTATCAGATCTTATACTGAGAAAGATAAGTTTGAATACGCCGGTGCTGCCGGAGGGTATATTGATAAGTTTGGCTTTCCATTTTGCCGTGGAAGAATTCTTGATGATGTAGAGGTGGACAATGATCAATATGATACTGCATCAGAAGTTTTTTGGGCAACCGGAGCTTGTATGTTTGTTAGAGCAGAGGCGTATCACGATGTTAATGGATTTGACGCGGACTTTTTTGCGCACATGGAGGAGATCGATTTGTGTTGGCGTTTTAAAAACAGGGGTTACCAGGTGTGGTATGAGCCAGAGTCAATTGTTTATCACCTTGGAGGCGGAACATTGCCATACGATAGTCCTAAAAAGCTTTACCTGAACTTTCGGAATAATTTGTGGCTTTTGTATAAAAATCTGCCTGAGGAGAACTTACGCAAAACCATTGTCTTAAGAATGGTTTTTGATGGTGTAGCGGCGCTAAAATTTGTAGCCGAGGGAAAACTGTTCGGATTGTCTTCTGTGGCAAAGGCTCATCAGGATTTTTATTATGGTTTAAAAGTGTTAAAGCAAAAGCGAGCACAACTTCCCGTGAGAAATCGAAACACGAAAGGCATGTATCAACGTAGTATTGTGTTTGATTTTTATCTTAGAAAGAAGCGCAGGTTTAGCGATTTATTCATCCGTTGAGTCCTTGTCGCTTGCTTCTTTATCTTCCTTTTTGTTGAAAAATAATAAGCCACCCATAAGTGTACCGTATAGGGTGCTGTTTACAGGGCTCGAAGTGATAGAACAAGTTCCAGAGGAACACCCAATGAAATAATAGTAGGCATATCCGGCTATTGCACCAAGTACAATTCCAATTGCAAGTTTTATGGTTAGGTATTTTTTCATATCAATTTAATAATTTACAAATCTATATATAAAGATATGAATGTACAACTCGATTAATCGATTTCTCCTATCAAAAAAATTAGGCTGGTAATATTTCTTATCTTGCAGTATCATTGTATTAACCGCTATAATAAACCTACGTAAAAATCCGTTTTATTGAATCTTTGAAGTTGGAATGTCGTTAATAATAGGACATAAAGAAAGAACATATGCTAAAGCAAATTAGAATAAAGTGCGAGAATACCGGAACCGAATCGGAATATCCAATTGGTACGCAACTCCATGACATAGTTAAAGATAAGCAGATTAAAATGAATGGCCCTGTTTTAGGAGCAATGGTTAATAATTCGCTAAAGGAATTGTGCTATGCCATTTATAAGCCAAAAACCATTCGTTTTATTGATTATACCCACAAGGATGGCAGACGAATGTACATACGTTCATTAACCATGGTTTTGTACAAAGCCGTCAAGGATGTTTTTCCGGAGTCGGAGCTGAAGGTAGAGCATTCTGTATCGCGAGGTGTTTATTGTGAAATTGAAGGACTCAATCTTGATGTTGAAATGCATTTTCAAGCATTGATAGACATCCGGAAACGTATGCAGGAAATCATAAAGGCTGATTTACCCATCACTCGTGAAGAACATGAAACCACCAAGGCCGTTGAGATTTTTGAGAAATTAGGTCTGCATGATAAGTGCACCCTCCTTAGAACGCGTTCCCAAATGTATTCATCGGTTTATACATTAGATAATGTTTCGGATTATTACTACGGGCATTTGGTTCCAAGCACCGGATATCTGAGTAATTTCGATTTGGTGAAGTATTACGACGGAATGTTGCTCATTTTGCCCAAGGCTGATAAGCCAAATGAGCTGGAAGAAATTGTGCTGCAAAATAAGATGTTTGAGATATTTCAGGAGCACAAAAGCTGGGTGAAGATTCTGGATGTGCCTACTGTTGGTAGCTTGAACGAGGTGATACTGGATGGTAAGGTAAGTGAATTGATTAAGATTGCAGAAGCATTGCAGGAAAAGAAATTAGCCCAAATTGCCGATAAGATTGATGAGAAACGAAAAGATATTAAAGTGATTTTGGTATCCGGTCCTTCTTCTTCTGGTAAAACAACTTTTACCAAACGTCTTGCAATACAACTGCGCGTGCTTGGTATGAAACCGATTCAGATTTCTTTGGATAACTATTTTGTTGATCGTGCTAAAACACCTTTGGATGAAAACGGCGAATACGATTTTGAGAGTCCACATGCCTTGGATATAAAGCTTTTTAATGATCAGATGATTGATTTGTTTAACGGAAAGGAAGTTAAATTACCAAAGTTCTCCTTTACCAATGGTAGTCGGTATTATGCCGATAAGTACTTAAAACTTGAATCGAATAATGTTTTGATCGTTGAAGGAATTCATGCTTTAAATCCTGAGTTAAGTGCTTTTATTAAAAAGGAGAATAAATTCAAGGTTTATGTTTCTGCGCTTACGCAATTAGGAATCGATAGTCACAATCGTATTCCAACAACCGATAACAGGTTGCTTAGAAGAATTGTGCGCGATAATTTATATAGAGGTTATTCTGCTCTCGATACGCTTAAACGCTGGAGCAGTGTAGGACACGGCGAGAAAAAATATATTTTCCCTTATCAGGAAGAAGCTGATGTGATGTTTAATACTGCATTGCTTTTTGAGCTGGGTGTGCTAAAGCAGTTTGCTGAACCTTTATTGCAGGAAGTTCCCAAAAATATTCCTGAATACGCTGAGTCAAGAAGACTGCTTAAGTTCTTGTCTTACTTTGTGCCGATAAGTGATATGGAGATTCCGTTCACATCAATTCTTCGGGAATTCCTGGAAGGAAGTAGCTTTGATTACTAGGTCTTAGGGTTATCCGTAAGTTTCAATAATTTGATCGAAGATTTGATTTAATTCGTCCGGCTGGTTGCAGCGCAGCATTTTTATGCGTAGATCGCGGAAGTCTTTAAGTTCTGCAAAGTTTTTAGCCATATGGCGGCGCATGTGTAATAATCCCCCGGGTAAGCCTTTGGCTTCGATGGAGCTGTTAACTAGAATACGTAAATGTTCAACTTGTTCGGAAAGATTTGGAGCTGGTAGTTTTTCGCCTGTGTCAAGAAAATGTCGTACATGCTTGAAGATAGATGGATTTCCGATACTACCGCGCCCAATCATAATGCCATCAACACCATATCGATCGAACATCTGCGCCACCTTTTCCGGACTGTCCATGTCGCCATTACCGATAATCGGAATTTTAATTCTGGGGTTGTTTTTTACTTTCCCAATTGTTTCCCAGTCTGCTTCTCCCGTGTACATTTGAGCTCGGGTTCGGCCGTGTATGGTTAACGCATGAATTCCACAGTCCTGCAATTGTTCTGCCAGATCTGGAATAACAATGCTTTTGTCGTCCCATCCAATTCTGGTTTTTACGGTTACAGGTAATTGCACTGCCTTTACTATTTCAGAAGTTATTTCAAGCATTTTAGGAATGTCCCGAAGCATGCCGGATCCGCCACCTCGGTTGGCAATCTTTTTAACGGGGCATCCAAAGTTTATATCAATAACATCAGGATTAAATTCTTCTGCAATTTTAGCAGCGCTAATCATATTACTTACAATGTTCCCATAGATTTGAATACCTACCGGACGCTCATCTTGGTAAATTTGCATTTTCAGTTTCGTGCGCTTCATATCCTTTAGCAGCGCATCGCTGGAAACAAACTCTGTGTATAGAAAGTCGGCACCGTATGATTTGCAAATTTTGCGAAACGAAGCATCGCTAACATCTTCCATTGGTGCCAAAAAAAGTGGCTGTTTTCTTAGTGTTGTATTTCCAATTTTTACCAAAATAAATCCTGTCTGTTTAATTTAACCCGTTTTTTAATGATACTGATTATCTTTACAGCTTTCATAAAAAGGCTACAAAAATAGAAAAATTCATGTTTAAAGAACTGTCAACGTTTTCGAAGTTAATCTTCTCATTACTAATTGTTGTATTTTCTACAACCGTGTTTTTCTTTGTTGGGGCATTGCTTGCCATTCCGTTGTTCAATGTTAACTATTTTGTGAATCCTGAGTTAATCATGCCTGTTGCTGGTGGCGACATGGCTGTAGCGAAGTTTTTTCAGATGGTCAACTCCATTGGCTTGTTTGTAATTCCACCACTCATAATTGCTGCGTTGTTTTTTAATGGAGCCTTGTCTGGTTTGCGCCTGAACAAGCGTCCTTTATTACTTCCGATGGTAATGGTTGTTTTTGCCGTATTGGTTGCTTTGCCAGTAATTGATGGTTTGGCTTTGTTTAATGCTAATCTTGCATTGCCCGATAGTATGAAAGGGATTGAGGACTGGATGCGGGAGAAAGAGGATCTGGCTGCAGAGCTTACTGCGTCATTGCTGCAAATGGATACGTTCGGACAGTTTATGGTCAATCTGCTTATGATAGCCATGATTCCAGCTATTGGAGAAGAGCTCCTGTTTCGAGGTGTTTTTCAGAAATTACTTATCAAGCTTTTTGGTAATGTTCATGTAGCAATTTTTGTTACAGCTTTTCTGTTTAGTGCTTTTCATATGCAGTTTTATGGCTTCCTTCCCAGGCTTTTCCTTGGTTTGTTCTTAGGATATTTGTTTGTGTGGAGCAAAAATATGTGGTTACCAATTTTAGCTCATTTCCTAAATAATGGTTTTGCCGTTGGCTATTATTATGCAATGGATGTAAATGTTGAGGAAGTTGGTAATACCAGCGACATTCCTTTTACCTATGCTACGTTTGTTGGTGCTGCTGCTGTTTTTATGGTTCTGTGTTATTACATCAGACAGCAGTATAAAGCAAGAGAGTTAGTTGTTCGAGAATAGTTGGAGCTGATCTTTAGCTGCCTTCTCATCTTCCTGAATTTTTGCTCGCGCCTCGTTAAGCCTTTCCAGACGTGTGTCGTTAAGTTTCTTAATGGCAATTTTCTTCTTCTCAGATGGACGGTAAACATATTTCAATCCATACTCCATGGAGGCTTCGCGTTTTTCTTCATCACCAAGAGGCTCGAAATGACTTTCTACTTCATTCCAGATGAGTAGAATAATTTCGTCTGCTTTGTCACGCATATTTGCAATGTTCGAGAGTGTTTGCATGTTTATTTTTTGCAAATCTTTTTGATAGACATGTGCCTGACTAAATTGCTCGTAATATACACGCACCATTGCAGCTGTAGGGTTGGTTATCATTTTACCACCTTCACGCCGATGCAGTTGGTCTCCTTCAATTATTTTAGTACCCCACTCAATAAGATCACCTTCGGTTGTGAGGTTTGGAATGTTTTTGCTGTTTATTTGAATACCATAAAACTGACGAGCGGTTTTTGGAAGTTCATTTCTCATGATCATCATATTCATTACCTGAAAGAAATGAGAAATGTACAAACGTGCCTTTTTTGTCAGGTCGCCATATGTCTTGCTTTTATCTACCTGATTTTTATAAGCTTCTTTATGTCGAAGTATAGACTGTTCAAATAGAGGTAGAAAGGACTTAGCCCTAAGTAAGGTTTGTTGTGTAAAAGCTAAATCGTATGGTGATACTTTCATACTAACAGCCGAAGCCTGTTTTAGGGCTTTCAATCTTGCTGCATCTGTATTCGGTAATCTCCTGTATGGCATATGAAAATGTTAACCAAGTGTTAATACTCTGTTGGTATCATACAAAATTAAACGTTTAATTAATAGGAAAGGACTAGTTAGTAGTGCTTTTTATAAACATTTGCTTGTTAGTAAACTTTTGTAACCTTTGTTAATAACAATTGCTGTTTTTGTTGTGTGTTTTTAAAAATTAGTGTATCGTGAAATACTACAGCTAAATGTCAGAGTATAAAAAATCCATTTACTAATAAGTAAATGGATTTAAAATTTATGATTGATCCAGGATTACTCCTTGGGTTTGTCGGTCTTTTCTTTGCATCCAAATAGCATGTTAATTCCAAATCGGAAATCCAAATTCTGAGTTTTTCCAGGCCAAGGTATACTTTGCACCGGATCATAATAGATGCCGGTAATGTTATCAGCAACCATGTATAATTGCAGTGGGCCAAGTTTGAAACCTAATCCTACACCAAGATTAAAATCACCGGAGCCAAGCATGGTGTAACTTAATGAGCCGGAAACATATTTTCCTGCTTTGGCATTTGTTGAGAGGGTGTAAGAGGCGTAATGAGTATCGTTCTTTACACGACCATGAATGAGACCGCCTACATTTAACCATGTAAGCAAATCATAACTACCCGCTAGATAGTAGCTGGTAGCAAGTTTGGTTGTATAGCCGAGGTTGGAATTAGTTACCTGAAAGATATCCATAATTGAATCCGTAAGCATTTCAAAGTCCTCCTCTTCAAAGTCGTCAGACAAGAACGGATTTAACGAGACTCCTTCGAAATGGAAGGCTCCTTCAGAATTGAAGTTGTATACATCTTCCGACCAATTGATAGAACTCATAAAATCTGTAACACTTGCGCTCACAGTTATTTTGTCGTTCACTTTATAAATAGCGCCAAAATCGAAACCAAAACCTCTGTTGGGGTTGTTCAATAAATACCTGCTGGCCAGGTCGCCTGGCTCTAAGTCCATTATTCCAATGGAATCGCTAACAATGTTGCCCTCGGCATCATATTGTAATTCCAATGGAGCTGACACGTTCATGGTGATGTCTGAATTTATATCTAAGGCATAGGTAGCTGGTGCAGTTGTTAATCCTGCTTGCCAGTTTTCCACAGATAAATTGGCTAAACCATAAAGCAATTTAGCTCGAACGCCAACACTTAATTTGTCAGTAATTTCTCTGGAATAGCCCAGGGCAAGCTCCGTGTAGCTAACCGCATCAATGTTAATGTTGTCAAGGTTGGCCGTTTCACCTATAAAATGCGCATTACCATGACGAGCTAGGAGTAAAAAGTCTCTGGGTAATGAAAATGCAAAACTGTTCTTTTGGCTTAAGTCGAATGATATGCGAGATTTTCCAGCCGTAAACCCAAAGCCTAGCAGACTGGTTCCAACATCAAACGACATAGTGTTGTCGTCTAGCAAGAAGCCAGAGAAATCAGAGAAATTATTCACTATATCAATGAATTCAAATCCCCGGTTTTCAAATCCAACTTGTACGGATGAAAGTGCAGGAAGTCCAACATAAACACGACAGTCGCCCCAGAGTGCTGGGTTGAGTTGATGCTTTTGCTGCATGTTGTGCATATGATACATGGTGAT
>JBFHES010000111.1:0-13859 GCA_041584015.1 Bacteroidales bacterium | reverse complement strand
GCAATTGTACTGCTAAATAAGCGAATAGTTCTAATTGTACTATTAGTCATTTTCATATGAACTGTATTTACCAGAAACCTTTTACTTTATAAAGTTACTTATTAATGGTTAATTTCCCATTGTGTAATACCAATTCTCTGTCATATATGTGGTAAACGTAGTTGCCATTTTCCACATTGGAGGTATTCCAAATATAGCTGCCGATCTGATTTTTGATCAGAACGTGATGAATAAATTTCTGTTTATATCATATATCTCAAGTAGAACTGATTTCTTTAAAGATTGCAATTCCAAGACGTACTTAGTGTATTCCATTGCGGGGTTTGGGGATACTTCAACATCGTTTACTTTGCAACATTAACTTCAAAAGCTTTGTCGGCATCTGAATATTTACCGAGGGTACTACTGATATTTCCTGTTTGCTAAACGCCTGATCAGTAAAGTTTTTTCTCGTAAATTTCTCTATGATATTGGGAAACTTAGGTTTTAAATCTTCTATATTCCATTTGAATATTTTCATAGCTATTAATTTTAAGCGATTAGTAATTGAGTATTTAAAATCAGCCAGCCATTAAAGGACTGGCTGATATTTTTAATTACTTAATCTCAATTTGTTTTACAGGCTTTGGTTTAGCTTCTTCTTTTTTCGGAATGCTAACCGATAATATCCCATTGTCATATTTAGCCTTAATCTTTTCACCTTCCACTGTGTCAGGAAGTGTAAACGAGCGACTAAATGACTGATAGCTAAATTCCCTGCGAGTAAACTGCTGACCTTCTTTTGTTTCATTTTTAATCTTTTTCTCGGAAGAGATGGTCAAAAGGCTATTGTTTAATTCAATTTTGAAATCGCTTTTTTCAAAGCCTGGCGCCGACATCTCAACTTCGAAACCGTCTTTATCTTCCTTGATGTTTACGGCTGGAAGCGTTGTATTTGTGTTTGAGTAATTACGATTCGACCAATCAAAAAAATCATTTTCAAAAAAGCGGTCGAACACACTTGGCATTTGGTTAGAAAACTTAACTAGTGACATAATTTAATCCTCCATACTTTAATTAAACAAATAATTATATTTCGTTTATTCATTTTC
Source organism: Bacteroidales bacterium (assembly GCA_041584015.1). GTDB lineage: Bacteria > Bacteroidota > Bacteroidia > Bacteroidales > M50B96 > JBFHES01. The sequence goes on along the minus strand of JBFHES010000111.1, from coordinate 12,768 downwards.
AAGAGAAATGCCAAAATCTAATATATAGTATATGGTCTTGTTCTTATTCTGCAGAATTACAGGGTATTAGGTTTCTGTGAGAATAGTTGTGTAGTTATATTTAAGATGTTAATTTGACATAAGGGCCTAGCTATGTTGTGTCAAATTGTCCTTTGTTAATGTAGGTGTTAGCAATTGGCAGTAGAGCCACTGCCGAGCCTGATCTATTTCGATGATTTTATTTGCTCGATATTAAATAATTACATTCATCCTACAAATTTCTGAAAAAACGTCAGTATTGATTTTCTTTGAATAGGAAATTGTGCTTAAGTCAAATAAATAGATACATTTAGTGTATTTTACAAAAAGAATAATATTGATTTTAAATGACGAGAATCCTAGATAAAGTTCTAATTGCTCACAGAGGAGAATCGTTCTTAGCGCCTGAAAACACGCTGTCTTCGATTAATCTTGCCTGGGGCAATGGAGCTAAAGCGGTAGAGGTTGATGTTCAACTTACACGCGATAATGAAATTGTTGTTATTCATGATAATAATACCAGTAGGGTTGGTAACTTGAATAAACGCATTAATAAAACCTTGCTAAGAGATTTAAAAAAGGTGGACGTAGGGTTGCATAAAGACAAAACCTGGAAAGGAGAAAAAATCCCGACCCTTTTGGAAGTATTAAAAACAATTCCATCGGATGGCAAATTAATAGTCGAGATTAAATGTGGAACCGAAATAATTATTCCCTTGGTAAAGTTATTGTCATCTGTTGAGATATCATTAACTCAAATCGAAATTATTGCTTTTAACAGAAAAGTTCTAACCGAGATTAAAAAGCGGCTACCACAGTTCAAAATGTTATGGCTATTAAATTTAGATTATTATTTCCCTGCCTGGCTGTTAGCTGATTGCACAAAAGGAATCATTAAAAAAGTGCTAAAAAGCAAGCTTGATGGGGTTAATGTTTGGGCAGGAAAAAAAATAAGTAAAAGATATATTGATCAATTTAAAAAGTATAATCTTTTGGTTTACACCTGGACCGTTAATGATGTAAAGACAGCACAAAGATTACTAGAATTAGAAGTTGACGCCATTACAACGGATAGACCTTCATGGCTAAAAAAACAATTAACATTCTAAGATGAAAAAAGCGGTAATTGCTATTCATGGCTTGGGAAATAAACCCCCAAAACACTTACTCCAAAAATGGTGGAAAGATGCCATGCTTGAAGGCTTAAGTTCTAATGGAGTGAATAAAAAGATACCAGAATTTGAATTGATTTATTGGGCCGACATTCTTTATGATAAGCCTCTGGATAATCTGGAAAAAGATACACAAAGTCCCTATTATCTGGATGAACCCTATGAGAAAGCACCAGAAGTTGTCGAAGAGGAAGACCTCTCATTTAGGAAAAAACTTACTGAGTTTATTTCTAATCAATTAAATAATATATTTCTTAATGAAGATAAAACCTTGAATTATAGTTTTATCACCGATATAATCTTGAAAAATTATTTTAAGGATTTAGACATTTATTATCTTGAAGAATGTAAAGATGAAAATGATAATACATGCAAAGCACGAGATATGATTCGAGAAAGAATTGCTAACGCAATAGGTAAATACGAGGGTTATGAAATTCTCATTATTGCTCATTCAATGGGATCAATAATTGCTTTCGATGTATTAAATTACATTATTCCGGCATTGGAAATAAATACTTTGGTCACCCTTGGATCGCCATTAGGCTTGCCAGTTGTGGTAAGCAAAATTGCTGCTGAACAAAAAAGAAAAGACCAACAACATATTATAATGGCGACACCACCAGGAATAACAAGAAACTGGTACAACATGGTTGATATAAAAGACCATGTTGCTCTAAACTTTCAACTTGCTGATGATTTCTCTCCTAATAAACGAAATGTTTCTCCTATTGACTTTTTGGTGAATAACGATTATCAAGCAAATGGAATTAAAAACCCACATAAATCTTTTGGTTATTTAAGAACGGCAGAGTTTTCAAATGTACTAAGTGATTTTATCGGTGACGAAAAATTGAATATTGGTCAAAAGATTGTTGGTAACGTAAAGGGGCTTTTAAAGAAAGTAAAAGACCAACAAGTCAAGCTATTGGATAAATTAAAGCTAAAATAATGAACAAGAATAAAATGCTGGCCGAAATCGCAAAAACCTCAACTACCTGGGACATTGTGATAATTGGAGGAGGAGCAACAGGATTAGGTACAGCTGTTGATGCAGCTTCTCGTGGCTATAAAACCTTACTTGTTGAGCAATCGGATTTTGGGAAAGGCACATCGAGTAGAAGTACCAAGCTAGCTCATGGTGGAGTGCGTTATCTGCAACAAGGTAATATATCACTAGTATTAGAAGCCTTAAAAGAGCGCGGCATAATGAAACGTAATGCACCTCATTTGGTTAAAAATTTGTCATTTGTTGTTCCAGTTTACGATTGGTGGGAAGGACCTTTTTATGGGATCGGACTAAAATTATACGATGTTTTGGCAGGTAAGGAAGGTTTAGGTGCTTCTCAATTTTTATCAAAAGAAGAAACCATTGAAAAAATACCAACGGTTGAAACTGAAGGATTACGCGGTGGAATAATCTATTATGATGGGCAATTTGATGATGCCCGTTTACTCATAAATCTGGCACAAACAGCACATGAACAAGGAGCAATAATTGCGAACTATATGAAGGTAGTTTCTTTTACTAAAGAAGAAGACCTTATAAAAGGGCTTGAAGTAGAAGATCAGGAAACAAAAAGAAAATATAAGCTAAAATCAAAAGTAATAATTAATGCCACCGGAGTTTTTACCGATACGATTCGAAAATTAGACGATGCAGACGCACCCGCTATAATGACGAGTAGTCAGGGAGTGCATATAGTTTTGGACAAACAGTTTCTTCCTGGTGATACAGCAATAATGGTTCCGCATACAGATGATGGCCGCGTGTTATTTGCTGTTCCATGGTATGATAAAATAATCGTTGGTACAACTGATACGCCTATAGATAACTATAAACTAGAACCTGTTGCATTAGATGAGGAAATAGACTTTTTATTAACGCATGCAGCACGATATTTGACTAATGATCCATCTAAAAATGATATTAGAAGTATTTTTGTTGGTCTGCGTCCCTTGGTCATAGAAGCCGATGCAAAAAATACTGCAGCTATTTCAAGAGAGCATACAATTAATATTTCAAGAAGTGGATTGGTTTCCATTGCTGGTGGTAAATGGACAACGTACCGCAAGATGGCAGAGGATGTTGTTGATCAAATAATATTATTGGGTGATTTAGAGCCAATGTCTTCGTTAACAGAAAACTTACAGATTTATGGATATCATCAACACGCAAATATATTCGGTGAGTTCGAACGATATGGCTCTGCAGCAACCAGCCTGCAAATGTTGCTAGATGAAAAACCAAATTATAGAAACAAGCTACATCCAAATTATTTTCATGTTGAAGGTGAGGTAATATGGGCTGTTAGAAATGAAATGGCACGAGGTATTGAAGATTTTCTTGCCAGAAGAACCCGGTTATTATTTTTAGATGTGAGAGTTTCATTAAAAATTGCTCCTAAGGTTGCAGAACTTATGGCAAACGAGTTAGGTTATAGTAATGAATGGAGGCATCTAGAACTTTTAAACTATTCCAAATTAGCACATCATTATTTACCAAACTAGAGATAATATGCATCGGTAATCAAATGAATAGTTTATTTAACAATTTTTAATGACAAGTATATGGCACGGTTTTTAAAAAGTAGGGCAAAAGCAAAAGGCGCATCACCTGGTAGTCTGATATTTATGGGGCTTAAGAAAATGGAGGCAACTAAAATTAGGCTTTTTAAGTATTCTTTAAAAGAAACATCAGAAAGTGAGTTCGATTCCGTTGACAAAGCGCTAAACGCCATTGACAAAGAGCAAATTAATTGGTTGAATATTGACGGATTACATAATACTGAAGTGATCCAGAAGATTGGAAAACACCTGGATATTTCGCCTCTTGCCTTGGAAAACGTGCTAAACACCGGGCAGCGTGCTAAGTTCTTCGAAGATAAAGAATCAATAACAATAATATCGAAAGCAGTGTATTATAATGCTAATGAGAATAAAATTAGTGTTGAGCAGATATCTTTTGTACTCTTTCAAAATATTATTATCAGTTTTCAGGAAAAAACGGGAGACCATTTTGAACCAGTAAGAGCAAGAATTAGAAACGGCCTCGGACGCATCAGAAAGTCTGCTGCAGATTATCTCATGTATGCACTTATAGATTGTTTGGTGGATAATTATTTAATTAATCTTGAACAGATTGGAGAGAAAATAGAAGCGTTGGAACCGAGATTATCAAACCCAGGGAAAGAAATTAGTGGTGAGCTTTTTCAGTTTAAGACAGAAATCTCGTATTTCAGAAAAACTATTAAACCCTTAAAGGAAGTATTAACCAGATTACTACGCTCTAAAACAGAGCTGATAAGACAGGAGAATATTGTCTTCTATCAAGAATTATTTGATATTGAAGAACAGGCCATTGATGCGGTTGAGAATTATTTTGTAATGACTAACGACTTAATGAATCTGTACAATACCAATATTAGTAACAAGGCCAATGAGGTGATGAAAGTGTTAACTATTTTTGCTTCAATCTTCATTCCTCTTACATTCATAGCCGGTATATATGGAACAAATTTCGAATATGTTCCAGAGCTTCATTATAAAAATGCCTATTTCGTTATGTGGGGAGCCATGCTTGTGGTTGCGGGTATCATGCTCTATTATTTCAAAAAAAATAAATGGTTTTAATATGAATGAATTATTTACATGGTTAGGGATATTATTCTGCGTAACCCAATCAGCCATGTTTTCAGGCCTAAATCTGGCGTTCTTTAGTTTTACCCGTTTACGTTTAGAAATTGAGGCAGATAATGCAAGCTCAAAAGGTGCTGGCAAAGTATTGAAGATGAGAGAAGATTCAAACTTTTTACTAACAACGATATTATGGGGTAATGTGGGTATCAACGTTTTGTTAACCTTATTGTCTGATTCTGTTATGGCAGGTGTTGCTTCGTTTATGTTTTCGACAATAATTATTACCCTATTTGGTGAAATAATTCCACAAGCATATTTCTCGCGTAATTCATTACGAATGGCATCGTTGTTAGCGCCTGTCTTAAAATTCTACCAATTTGTTTTATTTCCTGTGGCAAAACCAAGTGCACTGTTGCTTGATGCATGGTTAGGACGAGAAACTATGGAGTTTTTTAAGGAAAGGAAAATAAAACTATTCCTTAAAATGCATGTTGACGATACCGAAAGCGAAATTAATCATACCGAAGGTACTGGAGCAATAAACTTCCTTTCATTAGATGACATACTTGTAAGTAACGAAGGAGAACCTATTAACCCTAAAAGTATTGTTTCTATTGTGCATACAGATGGAGTTCCGGTTTTTCCAGAATTCTCAAATCAAGCTAATGAAACGTTCTTAAAGCAAATAAACGCGTCAGGTGAAAAGTGGGTTGTTTTTACCAATGAATCATTAGATCCCACATACATAATGGATGCCGATGGTTTTTTGCGTGCAGCTATGTTTGATGTAAATCGAGCTAACCCGCATGATTTTATTCATAAGCCAATAATTATTAATAATAGCAAAATGAATTTAGGTGAAATAATTCATTTATTAAAAATCGACCCAGATCATGCCGAGGATGATGTAATTGACAATGATGTTATCTTACTTTGGAGTGATGTGAAACATGTGATCACGGGTGCCGATATTTTAGGAAGATTACTCAGGGGCATTGTGCAAAAACAAGCATCAGGCTTAAGTAATTGAAAATTGGAATAAGCCTGTTAATAAACTTTTTCCTGCGATATAAAACGATATGATGGAAACGATAAAGACATTTTTAGAGCTCGAGCTTCTTGATATAGGAGAAAATACTATACGAGTTTATACACTCGTAACAATCTTATTAATTTTTCTCATTACTAAATTAGTAATATGGCTAATAAAGAAAACACTTACTCGTAAAAGTAAGTTTAATAAACTTGACAAAGGAAGCACCTATGCTTTATTTCAAATAATTAAATATGTAATCTGGGTAATTGCGATTGGGTTTATTTTGGAAACCATTGGTATAAAGGTAACCGTGCTAGTTGCAGGATCAGCAGCTCTGCTTGTTGGAATAGGCTTGGGCCTGCAGCAAACATTTAACGATGTTGTATCTGGAATAATCTTACTTTCTGAGCAATCAATTAAAATAGATGATGTTTTGGAAATAGATAACAACATTGTTAGGATTCAAAGCATTGGGTTACGAACATCAAAAGGATTAAATACAGATGATATCTCTATCATTATTCCAAATTCATTAATAACAACAAACAAAGTCATCAATTGGAGTCATCAAACAAAAAAGACGCGTTTTAGAATTGATGTTGGCGTTGCCTATGGTAGTGATGTAGATCTGGTTATAAAGGTTCTGGAAGAGAGTGCTTTTGAGCATGTAGATATTACCGATAGGGAATTAACAGAGGCACGTTTAGTGTATTTTGGAAATTCATCGTTAGATTTTCAAGTTTTGTTTTATAGCAAAAATATCTTTAGAATTAGCAAAGTAAAAAGCGATATTCGAAGAATTATATATAAGAAATTAGCAGAAAACAATATCACCATACCTTTTCCTCAAATGGATTTGCACCTGAAAACAAACGATGTCAGGTTTGACTCAGAAAATGAATTTTAACAACATAATAAATTTACAAGCATGCTAAAACGACTAAGAATTGTGCTTCTAATCGTCTCTTTTATTGGAGCAACTTTTACGGGGTACGCGCAAAATGCAGTAGCTCAAAGACAAGCTGCCAGTGAAAAATCAATTCCTAAGCTAGTTTTAAATACGTTCAAGGAACAGTACCCGAGTGTTCTTTTGCATAGCTGGTATGTTACACATTTAACTTATTGGCAGAATGATTATAGCTCCGATTGGTATTATGGCTGGTATGGTAAGCGAACGGTAATTATCTATACGTATGAAAAGCCTAACTATTTCGAAGTTGAGTTTAGTGCAAATCCCGGAGAATTAAGTAGAGCAATCTACAACAGATCTGGCTATTGGTATGAGACGCGAACGAAAATTAAGGGACTTCCTATGGCTATCCTTGACACATTAAAGCTGTCAAAATACGCTGGCTGGAAAATCTCTAATACCAAAGAAATGCTACTATCCCCGGCATGGCCTGTAGAAATATATCGATTCCAAGTTTACAAGGGGCTACAGGCTAAAATTCTAAGAATGGATGCAGAAGGTAATATTATTCAGGTAAAAGAATTGAATAGTACTGAATCAAATTAATGAGAAATTTCATTGCTTCTTGCCTCAACTTGCTTCATTGCAAAATAAGTGATGATAGAGCAATTAACTTGTAAATATTTACTTATGATGCTTCTAAAGATCAGTAATACATTGCCGCAATTTCAAACAATAGGAAAGCGTGTGCTCCTTATTTTAGCTATTGCTATTATAGCCCATTTATTAGTAATTATTATAAAAAAAGGAAGTAAACTGTTTCATACGAAAAGTAGAAGTAAATCTACACCCAAATTTTTATCGGTTATTAGTTTGCTAACAAGTGTATTGGTATTTATTATATACTTTTTAGCAATTGGTTATGCGCTTAAAGAATTAGGTATTTCTTTAACGGCTTATATTGCAAGCGCCTCAGTTATCGGTCTTGCAGTTGGTTTTGGATCGCAAGGTATTGTTCAAGATATGGTTACTGGCTTTACCCTCATCGTTTCAAATCAAATTGATATAGGAGATATGGTTGAGATAAATGGTCAAACTGGAATTATTAGTTCCATAGGTATGCGCTTTGTTATATTTGATAATGCAAATGGTGCAAAAGTTTATATTCCAAACCGAAACATAAATGTGGTAATAAATTACCCTAAAAAGCATATTAATTGCCAACTTGATATTATTCTTCCGGGAGATTTGAACATTAAACAAAAAATCACTAGTAAGGTGAGCAGGATGCTAACTATTGTTCCCCATAAGTATCCAAACATTCTAGTTAATCAAGTACCAAAATCCAGGATGCTTAGCACAAATAATAGTAATGAGATTCTTAGAATGATATTTCAAATCTGGCCGGGCAGAGGCGCTCCAATAGAAAGTACATTTAAGCAAGAACTGCTTCAGGCTATAAAAAAGATCGACCCTTCTTATGCCGACTGGATGGTTTCAATAAATTATGAGATTGAGAAAGAGACTGTCACTAAATAATATTATTCTTGCTGATACTGGTGATTGTCGTGCTTTGGTATTATATCTTAAGAGGCATTTAACTATACTTAAGCTACCGGATAAAAATAAAAAAGTTTACATTTATATATTAGCACCTACTAGAGTTAACTAAGTATTATTATATGAAGTATATAGAGATTGAGTCAGATGCAGAATTGAGCAGCTTTTTAGAAAATCAGGAAATGATGAAATCATTTGCATTTCAGAATTTAAATTTCCAAAACCATCTAAGTGCAGCTATACAGAAAACCTTTAGAGATTGTATTTTCCTAGGTTGCAATATTCCAGCGGAATTAAATTCTTGCATCATGGATGATTGCTTCATATTTCCAGCTATTCCGGCTCCTTACAATCCTTTTATTAATTCATTATATACCAGAGAAACTTTATTCTCTAATTATAAAACGGGTAAGCCAGAAAGCTATAAAAATACTCTGGATAGTATTGTTTATGAGCACTATCTAAACAGTGGCAAAGAAGCCGATGATATTCGGGAAACATTGAGCAGAAGACTACATGATCATTCTATTTCTGACGCATTGTATGATCTAATAAATGAGTACAATGAAAAGAAGATAGTTGCCATTATGGGAGGTCATGGTCTTTTAAGAAATGATGTGAATTACGCTGAAATTGCCAGAATAAGCAAGAAGCTAAGTGAACTAGGTTATTTTATGATTTCCGGAGGAGGGCCAGGAGCTATGGAAGCTACTCATCTAGGTGCTTGGTTAGCAGGAAAAGAAGAAAGCGATTTAATTGATTCAATTGAAATTCTATCAGAAGCTCCAAGTTATAAGCATGAATTATGGCTTGATAAAGCTTTCGAAGTACTTGAATTATATCCTAGGTCTGATTATCGAAGTTTAGGAATTCCTACATGGTTATATGGTCACGAGCCACCAACTCCATTTGCAACAGATATTGCAAAATATTTTGCAAATAGTGTAAGAGAAGAAGGTTTGTTAGCGATAGCTAAGGGAGGCGTTATTTTTGCGCCTGGAAGTGCCGGAACAATTCAGGAAATATTTCAAGATGCTACTCAGAATCATTACTTGAGTTATGGCTATGCAAGTCCAATGGTTTTCCTGAATACATCATATTGGACAATCGAAAGACCGGTAATACCATTCTTTGAGCAAATGATAAAGGATGGGAGATACGAGAATATTCTTTTGTCTAAATGCGACGATGGTCAGGCAGTTGTCTTAGCAATTGAAAAGTTTCAAGCGAAGGAGTAAAGTCCCTATGAGGACCAATGATAAATTAAGTTTGATTCTGTATAAATAGCAAAAATGGTTAAGCTTTGATAGGAATTAATTCCTAAAACTCTGTTTTGTTTTATAGACTTAACTTTTTTACTCTGTATACTTCCCTTAATTAGCAATAACTATTATAGACTGTAATTTGAGTTTACATTGCATACAACGATTTTGATTTTTAAATTCGGGCATTTTTTATGTAGTTTAGAACCAGCTGAGAATTCTATCTAATTAAGTAGAGTAGCGGGGGCTGGCTTTCCCGGCAAAAACCGAGAAACAATTATTGTAAATATCAGATCTTATAATGAAAGAGAAATTATTGTTAGCACTATTCATACTCATCAATAGCCTTGTTGTTGGCCAAAATTCCCAAACTTACTTTCAGGGGTATATGGAAGAAGTTAATGGCAAACGATTTGGTTACCATTCACCGCTTCCGGATGTAAATACATGTTTGCTTATGCGTGGGCAGGATGACTTTTCGCCGCTTGAATGGAAGGCGGAGATGGTTCCACAAAATTATACGGGAAAGTATGTTACTTATATATGGATGTTCGGAATGGACGTAGCACCAAATCCTGCTGACTTTCATTTATGGGTAAATGGCAAACAGTGGTTTTCGTTTCGTAACTCACCTGGCTCCGATATGGGTATGAAGAAGCTAAAAGGAGCGGATGGCGCTGAATTTACCCTTAATGTAACCATGCTGGATAAGCATAAGGATCAGATGGGTTTTGCGATTCTCAAATTGCCGGTAAAAGCAATAAAAAGAGGAGAGGCCGCTCACCTGAAAATCACATCAACATCCAAAGACAATGCTGCTTGGTTTATGACCTTCAAAGCTTCGATTGAAGAAAAAATAGACATTTATCAAAATAAGGTAGTCGCTAAAAGAAATGGTGAATTGTTTCATTCCATCAGCGTCGATTTTATTCATATTGGAGAAGAGGCGAAAGCCAAGATTACAATTGGAGACATAAAAGCAGAACACAGGCTGCAAGCTGGTTTCAATAAAGTTGAAATTTATCTGCCTAAAGTTGAAGAAGCATCATCTTATACAGCTGAAATAAAAGTAAGCGGTAAAAAACCAGTGCAAAAGGAGTTTGTTATTGAACCGATAAGAGAATGGGAAATCTTTTTGGTACAGCACACCCACACGGATATTGGCTATACCAGACCCCAAACAGAGATCCTTCCAGAGCATCTTAGATTTATTGACCATGCACTTGACTATTGCGATCAAACAGACCATTTTCCTGATGCTTCAAAATTCCGTTGGACCTGTGAAACATCTTGGTCGGTAAGAGAATATTTGAAAAGCAGGCCACAGGAACAGATCGATCGTCTTTTAGACCGATTAAAGGAAGGACGAATAGAAGCGACCGGAATGTTTCTAAACTATTCCGAAATTGTAGATGAGTCGGCACTTGCAGCACAGACAAAAACCTTACGGTTTTTAAAAAACAAGGGAATAGATGTTACCACTGCAATGCAAAATGACGTAAACGGAATTGCCTGGTGTTTGGTTGATTATTATAACAATACCAGTGTGAAATATTTGAACATGGGCGTTCATGCACACAGGGCTCGTAAACCATTTAATAAACCTACTTCATTTTGGTGGCAATCGCCTGCAGGCAATCGATTATTGGCATACAGAAGTGAACACTATCAGCATGCAAATACGTTGGGCATTACCTCCGGGCAGCAGGATATTTTAAGAAATAACTTATCGCAGTACTTAAGCAGTCTGGAAGAAAAAGATTATCCCTATGATAAGGTTGCACTGCAATTTTCGGGATATACTACAGATAATTCCCCTCCATCAACGGCGGCTTGTGAAATTATTAAAGCATGGAACGAAAAGTATGAATGGCCAAAGTTAAGAACTGCGCTGGCCAGAGATTTCATGATTTATCTGGATGAACAACATGCGGATGAATTACCCGTGCAAGAAGTTGCCTGGCCCGACTGGTGGACTGATGGTGTTGGTTCGGCTGCCAACGAAACCAAGGTGGTAAGAGAAACTCATGTAAATATTGCCAGCACAACAGCCATTTTAGCAATGGCGAAGGCCCTTGGGCTGAAGGTGCCGGAAAATATACAAGCAGAGATAGAACAGGTGTACGACAATCTCCTGTTTTACGATGAACATACGCATGGTGCCGCCGAGAGTGTTTCTGATCCTCTCGGACAAAACACCATTAATCAGTGGGGAATGAAAGCCGCATATGCCTGGGAGGCTGCAAAAAAATCGCACACACTCGAAGAAAAAGTAATGGCCTTTATCGAGCCTGCTTTTAGTAAATCAAATGTGCCAACCATTGCTGTTTTTAACACTTTAAACTGGGAGCGCTCTGGAATGGTTAATTTATTTTTTGAAAATGAAATGATACCCGAAGGAAAGGCTTTTACCATTACAGATAGTGAGGATAATGAAATCCCTTATCAAAGATATGATCAAAGGCCGGAAGGCGCATATTTCGGACTATGGGTTGAGGATGTTCCTCCGATGGGTTTTAAAACGTTGCAAATAAATACGGGACAAGAAGCAAAGGCGAATCCTGAGTTTAACAAGGAAGTTTTTGAAAACAAGTACTACCAAATAAGCATTGATGAGAATAAGGGCGTTGTAACAAGTATCGTCGATAGATACCTGCAAAAGGAACTCATCGATCCTGCTGATACTTTAAGTTTAGGACAGTTTATTTATGAAGAACTTGACAATCGGCATGAAATGGAACGTCTGACCAGCTCAAACAGAGACACGATGTATAAGCCGCTGGGAATGAAAAGAACATTGCTCCAAAATATCAGTGTAGTTAAGAAAGAAAATGGGGCAATTTACAACAGCCTGTTCCTGAATGGAGATATGCCTGTTTGTGCCGATGAGCGCGGCGTTAACATTGAAATCAGGTTGTATCATTATCAAAAAAAGATTGAATTCCTGTATTCCATGGTTAAGCTGCCTGTAACAAGTCCCGAAGGAGTTTACGTTGCTTTTCCTTTTAAGCTGGATGGTGGTAACTTAGCATTTGAAGCGCAGGGTGGAGTTGTCTATCCGGGAATCAATCAACTGGAAGGAAGCTCGGCAGATTGGAATACAATACAGAACTTTGCCGCCGTAAAAAACAATCAATCACAAATTGTATTTGTGAGCGACGAAACGCCACT
>JBFHES010000110.1:0-14004 GCA_041584015.1 Bacteroidales bacterium | reverse complement strand
TCTTTAAACTTTGGAACACTTTTACATGCTCTTTCAATTAAGGTCAGACTTTTTTTTCATAACTTTAAATTTTAACGTGAACTATAAAGGTAGTGAAGAGTCAGAAATGGCTTTAGCTACCTTTTAGGTTTCGTTCAACAACTAAAATAATGCAATCATATATAAAACATTTAGGACACAATTGGTTAAAACAAATCAATGCAATAACATTTAGCGGCATCCGTGGACACCCTAACTCGCTCGGCGAATATTACCGAATTCAGAACATTTTTTTTGAAATTACTAGTTATCAAACAATTGCATATATCCATTCAAAATCATTGATCCCAATGGCATCAGTCTATGAACCAAAAAACAAGGTTTAAATGACTGCTAAAATTGTTTTCTGTTTGAGTCCGATGCAATCGGAAGAGTTTAAAACAATTTAAGTCATTAACCGTAGCTTTTCTGAGTGAAGCAGGTGCAGCCTTAATCTTTTTGCTTCGTTTTTGGATGAAGCCAAAAATGAAGTCGGGTTTGGGGTGAAACCCCAATTAGGAAATCGATTACTTGGCTATCATTCTAGATAAGCCTTAACTCTTGTTTATTCAGTCAAAATTGTATTTTTGCATTTGAACAAAATAGTGGATCATGGAACAGATCAAAAGATCAGAGATTAAAGAGCTTTTAAACGATAAAGAACTTACAAAAGTAGGACAAGTAATAAATGTTAAAGGTTGGGTACGAACCAAGCGTGGCAGCAAGAATGTTGCATTTGTAGCTTTAAACGATGGCTCTACAATAAAGAATCTGCAAGTTGTTGTTGATTTTGAGAAATTCCCTGCTGATGCATTAGATACTGTTCATACAGGTGCAGCTTTATCAGTAAATGGTGCGTTAAACGAATCGCAGGGCAGCGGACAGTTAGTGGAGTTGATTGCTCAGGATGTTGAGATACTTGGAACAGCAAACCCTGACGAGTTCCCTATTCAGCCAAAGAAACACTCGCTTGAATTTTTACGTGAGCATGCGCATTTGCGTTTCCGCACCAATACATTTAGCGCGATTACCAGAGTGCGTCATGCCATGATTTTTGCTATTCATGAATTTTTCAACAATCGTGGTTTTTGTAACGTACACACGCCAATCATTACAGGATCCGACGCTGAAGGAGCTGGCGAAATGTTTCGTGTATCGACACTTGATGCCAAAAACCCACCATTAAACGAAGACGGATCGATTGATTACAGTCAGGACTTTTTTGGCAAAGAAACCAACCTAACGGTATCTGGTCAGCTTGAGGCAGAACTAGCAGCAATGGCACTTTCAAAGGTTTACACATTTGGTCCAACCTTTAGAGCTGAGAACTCGAACACCTCACGCCATTTGGCGGAATTCTGGATGATTGAGCCAGAAATTGCTTTTGCAGATATTAACGACGACATGGACTTGGCCGAAGACATGTTAAAGTACGTTACTAAATATGCACTCGAGCATTGCATGGAAGATTTAGAATTCCTAAGCAAGCGATTGCAAGACGAAGAAAAATCGAAGCCACAGGATCAACGTTCACCAATGGAGTTGATTGAAAAATTACGTTTCATCATTGACAACAATTTTGAGCGAGTTACCTACACCGAGGCCATTGATATATTAAGAAATTCGAAACCAAACAAAAAGAAGAAATTCTCCTACTTAATTGATGGTTGGGGAGCCGATCTGCAATCAGAGCACGAGCGTTTTCTTGTGGAAAAGCATTTTAAGAAACCGGTTATCTTAATTGATTATCCGAAAGACATTAAGGCTTTTTACATGAAGCAGAACGACGACGGCAAAACCGTACGTGCCATGGACATTCTATTCCCGGGCATTGGCGAAATTGTTGGCGGATCGCAGCGTGAAGAGAATTACGACAAACTGCTTACACGAATTAACGAAATGAATATTCCGGAAGAAGAAATGTGGTGGTATCTTGAAACACGTAAATTTGGAACTGCACCACATGCCGGATTTGGACTTGGATTTGAGCGCCTGATGTTATTTATTACTGGTATGGGAAATATTAGAGACGTAATTGCATTTCCTCGTACACCAAAGAATGCAGAATTTTAATCTTCTAAAATAAAAGCTCAGTATTTAGGGAATTAGTTGTACTTTAGAAAAAAACACTGTGAATTATGCTTAACCAAAGGCTTCAGCAAAAACTATTACAGAAGCTGTCACCACAGCAGATACAACTTATTAAGTTGCTGGAACTTCCGACCCTGCAACTTGAGCAACGCATAAAAAAGGAGCTTGAAGAAAACCCGACACTGGAAGAAGGATCAGAGATCACTCAGGAAGAACAAAACGATGATTCTGCCGATGACGACACATCCGACAGCGCTGATGATGAATTTTCTATTGAAGATTATATTGAAGACGATGAAATTCCAAATTATAAATTAGCCGAGAATAACTATTCGAAAGACGATAAGCAGATTGATATGCCCTATGCTGGTGGCATTTCTTTTCGCGAATATCTTTTAACCCAGGTTGGCTTGCGATGGATTAGCGATGAAGAAGAAGTGCTCGCAAAATACTTAATTGGCAACCTTGACGAAGATGGTTATTTACGACGCGATCTGGATGCTATAATTGACGATCTGGCGTTCACCTTAAACATAAATACTGGTTACGAACAAATTCGTAAAGCTTTAGATATTGTGCAAGGATTAGAGCCAATTGGCGTAGGAGCAAGAGATTTGCAGGAATGTTTGCTTCTGCAAATAAAGGCAAAGGATCAGAGTCATCCGGATATTCATATTGCACATCAAATCCTGAAACATCACTTTGAAGAGTTTACAAAAAAGCATTACGATAAAATTGAGAAACGCTTAAACATTACTGAAGAAGAGCTTAAAGATGCTTTCGAAGAAATCATTAAACTCAATCCGCGTCCGGGTGGTGTGTACAGCGATAATCAAAGCAAATCATCTCAGCATGTAATACCAGATTTCATTCTGGAGGTTGTGGATGGAGAATTGCAGTTGAGTTTAAATCAACGGAATGTTCCGGAACTGCGCGTTAGCAGAAACTATGCGGATATGCTGCGCGATATCTCACAAAATAAGAAGAAAACCAAGCAGGAAAAAGACACGCTTACCTACGTAAAGCAAAAGCTTGATTCTGCCAAATGGTTCATCGATGCGATACAGCAACGACAAGCCACCCTGCTTTCTACCATGAACGAGATAATACTGTATCAGGAAGCCTATTTTCTTGAAGGGGATGAAACCAAGTTGCGCCCCATGATTTTGAAAGACATTGCAGAACGCACTCAGTTGGATATTTCAACAATTTCCAGAGTGGCTAACAGCAAATACATTCAAACACATTTTGGCACGCATCCGCTCAAGTATTTCTTCTCTGAAGGATTAATGACCGATTCAGGAGAAGAAGTATCTACTCGAGAAATTAAGAAAATACTGCAAGATTGCATTGATGGTGAGAGCAAGAAAAAGCCGCTTACGGACGATAAACTGGCAGCCATCCTTAACGACAAAGGTTATCAAATTGCACGAAGGACTGTTGCCAAGTACCGCGAGCAGTTAGATATTCCGGTAGCCAGACTAAGAAAAGAGTTATAGTGACAAAATCCATATCAAATATTATTTCCTGGATATTTCATCCGGTACTGGTGCCTCTTTGGGGCATCATTTTAATTTTCAACTCGGGGAGTTATATTTCACACCTGAGCTGGGATGCTAAACGAATTATACTTGGCATTCTACTTTTTGCCACCATTCTAATGCCCATTATTTCGGTTAGTCTACTTTATTTCCAGCACATAATTAAAGATGTTACTTTAAGCACATCAAGAGATAGAATAGTTGCCTTAACAGCGTTTAGTATATTTTATATTTTTTGCTGGTATTTACTACAGCGCCTGCCCATCTCGCGACACATACAGTTTTACATGTTAAACCTCGCTGTTTTGAGCATTCTTAGCTTGCTCATAAACATTAAGTGGAACATTAGCACACACATGATCGGTATAGGCGCTTTAGTCGGCACCATGTTGGGTTTTGCGTTTCGTCGGGGCATCGACCTGCAAATTATCATAATGATCTTATTTATTGCTGCCGGTTTAACAGGCTACTCGCGGCTTATTCAGAACAAAAATAATCCGACACAAGTTTATGTCGGATTCCTTCTGGGCTTTGCCCTGCTATTTGCATCGGTATATTTTCTATAAACAGATTACTCTTCAATCACTTCCATAAACACGCGAAAGCCAATTAATGGGCTGGGTTCATTATATTTTTTCACCGATTGAATTCGAATGTCATATCCAGGGTCTCTGAAAGAACCACCTTTGGCTATTCCTTCTTCTTGTACCATCTCGGCCACATTGCCACTCATATTATAAAGTCCAAAATTATTTGGCCAATAAGCATCAATAGGTGCGGTAATAGATGCAGCCTCTATAAAGGTTGTACCCGTATTGGTAGCGTTTGTAACAACCTCCAATTCGCCTGTTTTAGCATTTCGCGTAATTGCCCCTTCGCCTACCCGAAGATAATTATATAAAATGCGTCCTTTTGAATTTCGCAGATAATAACTACCATGTGGATAATCTACCAACTCCATGCCTCCTTTGGCTGCTAGTTCCCATTCAGCCACAGTTGGCAGTCTGAATTTCACCTTTGTAAATTTACGCTTCTTGGCTTTGTTATAATTATCGCTAAGCCAATTACAATAGGCTATTGCTTGCTCCTGACTAAGATTATTAACAGGATACAGGGCATAAGCGGGATGAGAGAAGTAGTGTGTAAAGTAAGGATCGTTATATTCATTCGATGTATTCCATTTCGCCGTATCTGGCAAGAGCTGTTTCCAATCTGCATTTGTCTTTTTCATTTCGCTAATGAACAGTCGGTATTCAGAATTGCTAAGCTCGTAGGAGTGGGCATACAGCGTGTCCTTTACATGACAAAGGTGTTTGTCGAGTTGCTTAACACTAAAGGTTGAATAATTGTATTTTTTACCTGGAGCAAAAGCCATTAAAGCCAGCATCACAACGACTAGGAATGGAATATAAATTCGTTTCATAAAATAAATGGTTAGTGAATACGACAAAACTAACGTAATAATTAATACTTTAATTGTTTAAGAATTAAAATCGACTCCCTACTACTTCCTAACAGTTTTTTAATGTTTTACCAAACAGCCAGCCCGTAAATAATTATGCAGATAATAGAACATGTAAACCATGCGTTTAATTAATCTAACCAATCGCTTGCTATATGATAAAGAAACTGCTAATTACTTCTCTCCTACTTGCTATACTCGTACCCGCAATCCCACAACTGCTCTACAAAAACAAGGGTGTAAGCACCTCGAAAGGAAAAGTGCAAAATGGCTCCTTAGATAATGCATATAAAATGCATTGGTCAAAGGGAAATACAGTGTTCTTCAGCAAATTCAGCTATTACCTATTGGGTCGTAACTATGTACATTCGCGCGTTTATAAAACCATTTATGCGGCACATAGCGAACTGGAAAGCCTGTATCCCAACAGGAAATTTGTAATTATGGAATGCGCTCGAAAAAAGGGTGGACGCATGTGGCCACATCGCACACATCAAAATGGTTTGAGTGTAGACTTTCTAACACCAATGACTAAAAATGGGAAACCCAAACATTTTAAGTACCTGGGATACGCACGTTACTTGCTTAATTTCGATAAAAACGGTAAGCGCAAAAGCACCAGCATCGATTTTGATATAATGGCTAAACACATTCTGATGCTCGAAAAACAAGCGCGCAAAAACGGGCTTCGAATTAAGAAGGTAATTTTCAACACGAATTTAAAAGATGAGCTATACGCAAGCAAACATGGAAAGCAGCTTAAGAGCAGCAATATTTATTTAGCAATGAAATTGGGACCAACGCTAAACAAGTTACACGACGACCATTATCACATCGATTTTGAAATTATCAAATAGATTGCATGAGCCATTCAAAGATTTATTTTGGATCAAGCGTCATCACATAATCAAAACTCTCATCCAGGTATTTAGCAACATTGTCTAAATCCTCCAGCATGGCATCCGGGATTAACACATAGCCTTTCATCGTTGCATTATAAGATGTATAAAGTGAAGAATTAAATTCTTCGATATATTTCTTTTGCACCTCTTTTGAAAACCGGATTCCAATCTCACCTGCCTTATTCAACAATGAGAACATATAGCCATTGGCAGAAGTATAGGGCATTGTTTTTCCTTTTCTCTTAAAACGCGGGCACTTGGACACCAACTCATCGTATATCTTTAATTTCTCTTTGTACATAGCTATTGTTTTTCTAAAAATTCCTTAAACTGTTTCATCCATTTCTCTCCTTGTTTCCTATACATTGATGGAAACAGGATTGCCATCAATCTTGGCATCACCCAATTAATACGGGTGTACTCGAACTCATACTCATATCGTGTACTTTGCTCGTCGAGTTCAATAAAAGTGCATTTCATTGTATTATCCATGTGCTTATGGTAATAGCTCGACTCGAAAGATTCTGGCAAATTGTTCTGCATTACGGTTTCAGTTAGTTCCATATCCCGACTACCGTACTTATAGTACATTTTAGAAATTGCACCTGTTTCTCCTTGTTCTCCGCTAATCAATTCTTTTCGTACAAATCCATCCTGATATTCGCCCAGGCATGCAGGATCAGCAAAAAGCCTTACAACCTCGGCCCTTGGCTTACGAATTTCTATTGAACCTTTATACTTCATTATTCTGTTTTATTAAAGCACTCCCCAACGCTCTTCCGTAACATTTAGCATTTTGATTACGGCCAACTTCTCCAAATAAACCAGCGCCGACAATCAATTTATAATTCATCACATGTAAATCTAATAAAACTGCTTTTAATTCATACTTTCATTAATACTAACATTTGGTAATATCTGTTGATTCCCCTACTTTTCGGAACTTAAATTTACAATAGAATGTTATTCTCCAGTCTGGTATTTATTTTTGTTTTTCTGCCCACCATCCTGTTCTTTTATTATGTGGCACCGCGCAAAGCAAAGAATTACATCCTGCTACTATTCAGCATTGGGTTTTACGCCTGGGGAGGCATTAACTACACTTTAATCCTCATTCTTTCTGTTGTATTTAATTACCTAACCGTAAAGCAAATTGCCAAACAAAAGCTCAATCAGAAACGCTGGTTAATGTTCGGATTGATTATAAACATTGGCCTGCTGGTAACCTTCAAGTACCTGGACTTTTTTATCAATAACATTAATTTTCTGGGAATCACTTTTTACGACAATTTTAAAGAAATACCCAACGCTAACATTCTACTTCCACTAGGAATTTCCTTTTTCACCTTTCAGCAAATTTCTTTGTTATGGGATGTGTACCGCAACCCGGAAAAAGTAAAAATCAAATTCCTGAACACAGCCCTGTACATCAGCTTTTTCCCACAGCTAATTGCCGGACCAATTGTGCGTTATAACGACATTATCGATCAAATAAGAAATCGTAAAGAAAGTGTTGAACTATTCAATTCCGGTATTCAAAAGTTTCTCTTAGGCTTATTTAAAAAAATTGTAATTGCCAACAGTTGTGCAGCAATTGCCGATTCTATTCTGGACAGCAATATTAACGACATAAACACGCCCATTGCCTGGCTGGGCATTGTAGCTTACGCCTTTCAAATTTATTTCGATTTCTCGGGATACTCTGATATGGCCATAGGTTTGGGGCGCATGTTTGGATTTAAAATTCTGGAAAATTTCAACTTTCCGTATATCTCGCGCAGCATTAAAGAATTCTGGCGACGCTGGCACATTTCGTTGTCGTCGTGGTTTCGCGATTATGTATACATTCCCCTGGGTGGTAATCGAGGCGGCGCATGGAAAACCTATTCGAACCTACTCATTGTATTTTTACTCACAGGCTTCTGGCATGGCTCTACCTGGAGCTTCGTTTTCTGGGGGATTTTCCACGGCATATTTCTGGTAATCGAACGTCTCGGCTTCGACAAAATATTAAATAGAATACCAAAATTGCTTAGCTGGGCTTACACTATGCTAATTGCGCTGGTTGGTTGGGTATTCTTTAGAATTGAAAATTTTAGTGATGCTTTCAATTATTTGGCGAAGATGTTTGGAGCAGGCTCATCAAGCCATGCACATCTGGTACATTACCTCGATCGCGAACGCTTATTTATTTTGGTATTAGCTGCATTAGCCAGTAGCACATTCTTCTTTCGACTAAAAAAACTTGCATTAAAATACAGAAGTGGCAAAATGGCCATTCCGTTTACCATTGCCAAAGATCTCATGCTCGTGTCGATGTTGGTGTATGCAGTGCTTCAAATTAATTCAGGTTCCTATAACCCATTTATATATTTCAGATTTTAAGAATGAAAAGCAACATTTTAAAATACAACCTACTGGTAGTCTTTCTGCTTCTTATTCTACTGCCAATGGTAAATGGGAAGTTAGGTATATGGGAATTTGAAAGAAAAGATGAGAATCGGGTTTTTAAGGATTCTGTAAACTTTAGTCTGGACACATACGACCAGTTTCCATCAGAATGCGAGGCTTATGTAAACGATAATTTCTCGCTCCGAAGCCCTATGCTCGACTTTTACCATTACTTTAAGTTCAGGTATTTTAATGTTTCTCCTCATCCAAACAAAACCATTATTGGTAGCGATAATTGGTACTTTATGGCCAAAAAGGACAAAGAGTTATTTGAAGGTAAACACAATTTTAGCACAGAAGAGCTAGCTCTATTTAAGGAAGAGTGGCAGCAGCGTAGCGCCTATTATGATTCCATGAACATTAAACCCTACTGGCTTATTTGTCCAATTAAATATCACATTTACCCAGAGAAGTTACCCTTTAATGTATCGCGACAAAACAAGGTAAAACGTGTTGATCAACTGAAGGAATACCTACATCAAGATTTTCCTGATTTAATAATCGACCCGACCGAGGCACTGGTTTCTCTGAAAGACTCAGCGAAACTATACTACCAACTGGACAATCACTGGAACTTTAACGCTGGCGCCATTGCATCCAAGCTACTCATAGATCGCATTAAATCGGACTACCCCGAGCATGAAGTTAGGGACATAACACATTTTAAATGGAAAGATACAATCATGCAAACCGGCATTCACTATCGTGTACTTGGAGTTGATTACTTGTCGGAGCAAGAACGTTTCCCATTAATTGATAATCAAATTTCAACCGAAGCTGAAAAATACGATTTCCCTCCCATTAAAGGATTTCCATACAAATGGCAATACGAACGCAGGTTCACCAATAAATCAGACAGCAGCGGTTTGCGTGTACTGGTAATTCGCGATTCTTTCGGTAAACAACTAATGCCATTTCTAAAGGAACCATTTGCCGAAACTGTTTTCATTTTTGACAGCTGGAAATATGGCCGCAACCGCGAAATAATAGAAACGGTTAAACCAGACATCATCATCTATATAAGCCTCGAATCATACATCGATCACATCATTGAAGAATAGACCAAATCCATCATCTATTTTGTAAGTGTTTCACAGCACGCCTTCTGGTATAAGTAAAAATCGTGTTTATCTTCGCCATGAGAACCCGGCAAATTGCCTTTATTTTTTGATAGAAAATTATACCATGAACAGGAGAGATTTCATTTTAAAAAATGGTCTTGCCATTGGCGGACTATCCTTATTAGGAAGTAGTGCATTATCTTTTAGCGCATCTGCAACAGATTTTATCAGCATGCGCCCACCTCTATCAGAACGCACTTTTACAAGCAGCGCAGTAGAAGATTTAATTCAATTAGTGAAATCAAAGATTAAAGATCCCGAGCTTGCCTGGATGTTCGAAAACTGCTACCCAAACACCCTCGACACAACCGTAGATTACGAATTGATTGACGGCAAACCCGACACCTTTATTATTACAGGAGATATTGATGCCATGTGGCTGCGCGATTCAACAGCACAAGTTTGGCCATACATGCCCCTGATTAACAAGGATGAAAAAATTAAGAACCTCATAAAAGGATTGGTAAACCGCCAGGTGAAATGTGTTTTAAAGGATCCGTATGCTAATGCTTTCTACAAGGACCTTACAAAAGAATCGCATTGGAAAAGCGATCATCCATCGCCAATACCCGGAGTGCATGAGCGCAAATGGGAAATCGATTCCTTATGCTATGTGGTACGTTTGGCCTATGGCTATTATGAAATCACCAAGGACACATCAATATTTGATGCTGACTGGAATAAAGCCATGCGCCTGATTGTAAAGACCCTTAGGACTGAACAGCGTAAAGATGGCACATCGCCATACAGGTTTGCTCGTAAGACCACTGCCATGATAGATGCACCGATTTTTAACGGCACCGGCCGACCAATGAATCCGGTGGGGCTTATTGCATCAATGTTCCGCCCATCCGACGACGCCACCATGTATCCCTTCTTAATACCGTCGAATATTTTTGCAGTTCTATCGCTGCAACAACTCGCCGAATTATATAAGGATGTATTAGGCGATACTGAATTTGCATTAGAATGTACGGCCTTTGCCACAGAAGTTGATCAGGCAATAAAGCAATATGCCATTGGGAAACACCTCAACTACGGTGAGATTTACGCTTACGAAGTTGACGGCTTTGGGAATAAGTTGTTTATGGACGATGCCAACGTTCCTTCGCTAATGTCGCTAGCCTATTTGGGTGCGCACAACCCAGAAGATGAACTTTACAAGAATACTCGCGGCTTCCTTTTAAGCAATGCAAATCCATATTACCTAACCGGATCTGCAGCAGAAGGTCAGGCAAGCCCACATACCGGAAAAGACAAAATATGGCCAATGGGCATTATTTTGCGAGCAATGACCAGCACCAGCGATGAAGAAATAGTAAAATGCTTGAGCATGCTTAAAACAACCCATGCCGATACAGGTTTTATGCATGAGGCATTTCATAAAGACAATCCTACGGACTTTAACCGAACCTGGTTTGCATGGGCCAATACTTTGTTTGGAGAGCTGATGATAAAAATTTATGAGGAACGTCCAGAGATTCATCAAAAGAAATTCGATTAATCAAGGCAGTAGAAAGGATACGGATCCACAAGGCTGCACGCTTTTTTTGCTTCGTTTTTGCGATCAAGCGAAAAATTAGAGCGTAGCGGAAAACGTGAATTCCATTGAAAATATAATATAGATGAACAAATGAAGTCGGGTTTGGGCGAAGCGCCAAGATGATTCACAGTTGTAATGCAGAACTTGTTCTTAATCAACAGCTCTTCCACTCAGAATTAGTTACGTTTGAAATTTCAATTCAAACCCACCAGAAATTTCAAGTGATCCATGAAACCCTTTAAATTGTGCTGATTGCAAACTCTCTTACCATCGGGAATGAAGCTATAAAACAAAAACCGCATTGGATGCCAATGCGGTTTTTGTTTATTCTATCTATTCTAAGCAAGCGCTAGTTCTCACACTGCTTATTTTTAAATGCGTATAATATTGACTCAAATAATACACGTCCGTCGGTATTACCCAATTCATCGTCAGCAGCACGCTCAGGATGAGGCATCATTCCAAATACGTTCTTACGCTCGTTGCAAATACCTGCAATATTCTCAAGACTTCCGTTTGGATTCGATTCGCGTGTAACTTTAGAATTCTCATCGCAGTAGCGGAAAAGGATTTGCTGATTTGAATTCATCTCTCGCAAAGTAGCCTGATCTACAAAGTAGCGACCTTCGCCATGTGCAATAGGTATCTTAAGCGCACGATCAGAAGGAGCCAATTTGGTTAAGCAAGTTTTGTGATTTACTACTGTAATGTGAGTGTTCTTGCAAATAAACTTCTGGTTGTCGTTGTGTAATAAGGCACCAGGCAAAAGACCTGATTCGCAAAGAATTTGAAATCCGTTGCAAACGCCAAATACAAAGCCGCCTCGGTTCGCGAACTCAATTACTTTCTCCATAATTGGCGAATTACGAGCAATGGCTCCAGAGCGAAGATAATCACCAAAAGAAAAACCACCAGGCAATAGAATTCCGTCAACATTTTGCAGGTCGGTATCTTTATGCCAAAGTTCAACAACGTTTTGTTCCATTACTTCTCTTACAACATGAATCATGTCGTGATCGCAATTTGAACCAGGAAAAACAACTACACCAAATTTCATATCTAAATAATTTATTTGCGCCTCAAAGATAATTATTATGAATTAAATTCGGTTCATAAGCTTCGCGATCCGCAATTAAATTATCATTTCATCCATCAGCAATTTAATTCAACTCCGACATGGCCTTTGTCTGTTCTAAACTTAGCATCATTGATTTAATATAATCAGCTTCTTAGTTTGCCTCACATGTTCTGTACTTAACGTATAGTAATATGTTCCGGGGGCTTTGTTTTTTCTGTTGAAGATAAAATTATTCAAACCCATTGATTTCTCTCCCAGCATTACCGATTCAATTATAGCTCCGGTAACATCATGCAACTCGAAAGTAACCTGTGTGTTTTGCGGCAGGTAATAGCTAATAGTGGTATGATGCGCGAAAGGATTTGGCCAATTCTGATGGAGCACAAAGTTATTCTGAACTGCTTCAGTCTCATTTATATCATTAAGAATTGCGACCAAAAATGTCGAATCCCATAAGCAATCATTCGCATCGATAATCGTCAGATCGTAATTACCGGCAACCAAATTTGACAGGGATTGAGAGGTAGCACCTGTACTCCAAACGAATTCGTACGGAGGTGTTCCTCCAGAAAGGATGGTTTGTATTGCACCTGCACTGGTGTCATTTACCAGAGCATGGCTAATGAGCGCAAAAACCTCCAAAGGATCAGGCTCTGAAAGAAACACCATGCTGCTGTCAGTACAGCCCAAAGAATCTGTCACCGTTAATTCATAAGTTCCTGCAACCAGATTATCTATTAATGAAGTTGTATCACCTGAACTCCAAGCAAAACGATAGGGAGCTTCACCTCCACTAACACCAGCTAAAACACGACCTGTGTTAAGCCCGTAACAAGCAATATTTTCAGAAGTAATACTCGTAACAAGTTCATCCTGCTGCACCAAATCAATGAGCAAGGTATCGTGGCAGCCAATAGAATCGGTAATAGAAACGATATAAACACCTGCATATAAATTTTCAATGGTATCGGCAGTCATCCCTAAACTCCAATAATAACTATAAGGTTCGTTGCCTCCCGTGCTGTTAATATGAATTGATCCATTATTACCACCAAAGCACGTAACATCGGTGATTACGGGTGTATGTGTGGCCTGCATAGAAGCCGTTAGATCAACGGTAGCCTCAGCAGTGCAAAGAAAGTTAGATTGCGTTATACTTAATGAATAGTTACCAGCGGCTAAACCACTCAGGCTGTCCGCTGTTGTGCCATTCGACCAATTATAGAGAATAGAATCCTGAGCGCCACCAATGATGTTTACCGCAATACTACCATCATTTAATGGGAAGCAGGTAACATCTGTTGGGATTAACTCAATGGCCAAAGGCGAAGCTGCATGTATCAATTCAAAACTATCCACGAGCAGGCAGTTATGATCATCAATAATTGTTAGGGTATACATTCCAGCTGCAATCTCTGAGAGATGCTGCGTTGTTGCTCCGTTCGACCAACTATAATTATACGGGAAGGTTCCTCCTGCAAGCGACAAATCAATTGCCCCGTCACAAACATTATCTGTTATTGTTGGTGTGATTGTAAGCGCAAGCGGTTGCGACACTTCAATTGAGTTAGTGGCTGTACATTGAAAACTATCACTTAGTATGGTGATTTCATAAATACCTGCCCCCAGATTTTCCAAAGACTGGCTGGTGTCACCCGTTGACCAGAGAATTGAATAGGTCTCGGGCAAGCCACCAAGCACCACTGCATCAATTGATCCATCCAGAAATTGATAACAGCTGGCATGGTTTGCACTAAGCGTAATAGACAAAGGCACTGCTGGCCCAACAACTTCATA
>JBFHES010000109.1:0-14032 GCA_041584015.1 Bacteroidales bacterium | reverse complement strand
TCTACAAAGGCATCCAAATTACTGGTTGCTTCAGTTAAGTTCTCGCTGCGTGAAATTGGAAGTTTACAAATCTGTTGCAACTCCGATACAACTTCCATAATGAAGAACCGAGGAATAGATATTCCCGTTCCAATGGCACCTCCTCCAAGATTCACGACTTTAAGTCTTTCAAAGCATTTTGAAACACGCCACCAATCTCTTGATAAACTTTCACTATATGCGCTAAACAACATGCCATACGACGACGGCACTGCTTCTTGCATTTGGGTGTATGCAATCCGGGCCGTTTGTCGGAATTCACCCTCTTTCTTCTCTACAGCATCTCGAAGTTGATTGATACTAGTCTCTAAATTTTCAAGCAATGCAATAGACGCTACCTTTAAGGAAGTTGGTATCACGTCGTTTGTCGATTGAAACACATTCGCATGCTCAAACGGATCTATAAGGTTATAATCACCAGGTGTTCCTCCCAATAGGGTAATAGCACGATTCGCTATTATTTCATTTACATTAAGATTAATACTTGTACCTGCTCCACCTTGTATTGCAGGCACAATAAAATGACTAAAATATTTACCAGCCATTATTTCTATGGCAGCATCCTTTAACACCTGTAAGCTGGCTTCAGTTATTTCCGGAAGCAAGAATTGTTTTTTAGGATATTTGGTTTCTTTTGCCTTAATAAACTTTTCATACGTTCTGT
The DNA here is from genome assembly GCA_041584015.1 of Bacteroidales bacterium. Taxonomy (GTDB): domain Bacteria; phylum Bacteroidota; class Bacteroidia; order Bacteroidales; family M50B96; genus JBFHES01. Next base: position 13,329 of record JBFHES010000109.1, on the reverse strand, counting down.
AACACGCAAGTTTAACCTGCCCCACTGCCTGATACCATTCTTTATGAAATGGAGTACTATCAGGAAAATTCTCAACTGCTCTTAAGGAATGAACTCCATAAAGTGCATCCTTTGGCACCTCAACTTTTCCCAGAAAATCTTGCTCAATACGCATTGTAAATATTTTTTATCAAAAATAAGCTTTGTATTTAAATAACCAGCATTTGAAATTATAGAGATTTTCTTACATTCGTGATAAATTCAAAATAAGATGATCAGAATTCTAGGTGAATCAAATTCAATAATCAATCAATTCCTTGCTGAGATTCGTGATGCAAAGATTCAGAAGGACAGCATGCGTTTTAGAAGAAACGTTACACGTTGCTCAGAGCTTATGGCTTATGAGATTAGTAAAAACCTTGATTATGAAGTCAAGCAGATTCAAACGCCACTAGGCATTTCTAAAACGCCAATCCTCAAGGATCAAGTGGTTATTGCCTCTATACTAAGAGCCGCAGTGCCAATGCACAATGGTATGCTCAACATCTTCGACAAAGCTGAAAATTCATTTATAGCGGCATACAGGAAGTATTCTGACGAAAATGATTTCGACATTCAAATGGAATATTTAACCTCACCATCGCTCGACGGTAAAATCCTCATTTTGAATGATACCATGCTTGCTACGGGTTTTTCCATTGAACTTGCCTACCGTCACCTTTTAAAATTCGGCAAGCCCAAGCATACATATTTGGCAACGCTAATAGCAAGCACCGAAGGAGTTGCTTACTTAAGGCGTAAATTATCTATTGATGATGTTACAGTGTATGCCGCTGCTGTTGATAATGAGCTAACGGTAAAATCATATATTGTACCCGGACTTGGTGATGCTGGCGATCTGGCCTATGGCGAGAAGCTTTAGTTAATCATCATCTGGCGGAGGACCGCTCAACTTATCAAGAACTCTACGTTCCTTTTTAGTTGGTCGTCCTGCTCCTTTTTCTCTATAGTAGAAAGAGGAAGTTTGACTGATTTCTAATTTCATCAGTTCCTCCTCTGGGGTAATTTCTTTCACATAATCGACAGCAAGCTTAGCCCCAACTCTCTTTTGCAACAAACCGGTTACTTTGAAACTTCTTTGAATAGGCGGTGTTCGCACAAACACAATTTCGTTTAGTTTTAGATTACGAGATGGTTTAACGGCTACATCGTCAATGGTAACACGTCCTTTTCGGCAGGCATCGGTAGCCATACTTCGCGTTTTAAAGATCCTAACCGACCAAAGATATTTATCTACCCGGGTAGCAATTGTACTTGTCATATACTAATGATGATTGAAAAGGCTATTCAGGAACCTCTAGTTTAAATCCGGCACCGTGTACATTAATAATGGTCACATTGTCATCACCTTTAAGGTACTTTCTTAATTTGGTAATGTACACATCCATGCTTCTGCCCATAAAATAGTCGTCCTTTCCCCAAACGCTTTTTAGTACCTTTTCGCGACGCAAGAGTTTGTTTTTATTTAAACATAGCAGCTTTAATACTTCGGCTTCTTTTTTGGTAAGCCTTCTTTCTTCATCGGCCAGTTTAAGCATTTGATCGCCATAGTTGAACTCGAAATTACCAATATTAAAAACTTCAGGTTCTTCAATTACCTGACTATGGTGTTGCAACCTTCTTAATATGGCTTCAATTCTAAGGCTTAATTCTTCCGAGCTAAATGGCTTTGTAATGTAATCATCGGCTCCAAGCTGAAAACCTCTGATCTTATCTTCCTTCATTTGTTTGGCTGTAAGAAAAACAAGCGGTATAACCTTATCTGTTTCTCTAATTTCTTCTGCCAGTGTAAACCCATCCTTATAGGGTAACATCACATCAAGCAAAATAATATCGTATTGATTAACCTTAAATGCTTTTAGTCCGTCAATACCATTCCGTTGCAAGTCTACCCAAAATCCAATCATTTCCAAATAATCCTTCAGGATAAATCCAAGATTATCGTCATCTTCTACAAGAAGAATTTTGGCTCTAGATGTTTTCATATTTCAACCTTATTATTGATGAATTTTGTTGCTTCTATTTAAAAATACAAAAAATTTGCTCCCTTTGTTCAGTTCGCTTTGCACTTTTATATAACCGCCATGTGCCTCAATTATTTTCCTCACATAATATAAACCTATGCCATACCCCTTAACATTATGTAAATTGCCGGTCGGTTTCCTATAAAACTTATCGAAAATGTGACGTTGGGTTTCCATCGACATGCCTATCCCGTAATCGGTTATGGTCATTTTCAAACCAGATTCCGTATCATCCACCGAGATTTGTATATGTGGACTACCAAGTGAATATTTGTAAGCATTATCGATTAAATTATCGATCACACTACGCAAGTGCATTTCGTCGGCCATCACCACTGGATTCTTACTTTTCAGCTTAAGCACCAGGTGTACATCATTATCGGTATCCTCCAAACGTAATGTGGTTGTTGCTTCCTTTATCAACTCATGCAAATCAACTTTTGCAAGGTCAAGATCAAATGTTGTTTGATCTAGTACCGCCATACTCAGCACCTTTTCCACTAAATTTTGTAAACGTATGTTTTCTTCAAAAATAATTGATGCATACTTTTCAATACGATCCTTGTCACTTTTATCATGAATACCCAATATGCCCTCACTGGCCATCGAAATGGTGGAAATTGGCGTTTTAAATTCATGGGTCATATTGTTGATAAAGTCATCCCGAATTTCAGTCAGCTTCTTTTGCTTGATGATTATAGTTACTATGTAAATAAAGCTAAACAAAACCGCCAATAGAAAAAGAATGGAGAAAATTAGCCACAAAGACATATTCAACAACACGAACTTACGTTTCTTCGGAAAACGAACGATAAGCTTATAACAATCGCCAACCGCCTTGCAATCGATTATTGCCTGATGTTTTGAAAACGACAAACTATCGCTAATAACCCCTCCATGCACGTGCTCCTGCACATGACTCTCGTCGCAAGGTTCCAGAGAAAATATAAAATTAGTATCCACAAAGTGATACTGAAAAAAGGTAGTTAAAAGCGAATCAAGGGTATTTACATGGATGAGATGATAGAGGGATAAATGATCATTAACACATTGCGACGAATCCAACGACAAATTCTTATTTTCAGTAACAATCACCTTCACTTCGTCTATCACATCTTTTAAGGCCATAGTCACCCGATGATCGAACTGGTCTTCAGATTGATTTAGGGCATTTCTCATCCATTGTAATTGAGTTACCATTAAACCAATTAAAGAGATAGCGATAAGGATGATAATCGTTCGAAAAGCCTTGTTATTCATGCAATAGGAAAATAATCAAACCAAATGTAGCTGTTAAAAAATTCACATCTTAAAGATTAACAATTCATTAACATGGAACAAGCCTACTTAACATGTTTTTAAATAAGTGCAGCACTTCCTTGCAGCCTTTGTAGAGTCCATATTAATTACTAAATTGTGGCAGATGTTATAAAGTGATTATTAGAATATTTTTAACAAGTTTTAATGCCGCATAGGTAAAACAGAACAAATCGTTTTTATGGAAAAGCTTACGATCAGGATATTTACTTTAGCACTTGCCATTTTATTGTTAGGAACTTTCCAGATACAAAGTCAGGAAGTTGCTTCATATGCGCCCGATGAGCAGAACTACGAACAGCTTATTGACATTGATCAATTCAACCCGCTGCTCATGCAATTTTTAATTTTAGGCGAATTAAATATTGCCCGTAAAAAAGAAGGCATCGATGAATACAAAGCAGAACGCAGACTCACCTACGCAGCAAGAAGTCAGGCAGCCGAAATGGCCGAATCGGGTGAATATAAAGTAAACGATCAATCGGAATTTGCCGATTACGTAATTGAGCAGGAAGGCACTTTTCAGGTTAATGGGGTAACGTATCGCCTGCCGGTTAAGTCGGGTAAAGAATATCTATCATACAAGCAGGTTGCCACCAATGTTGTTACAAAATGGTTGGAAACAGCAAAGTATGCCAAGATAATAATGAACCCTTCGAAAATATTTATTGGTATCGGAGCCGAGCTCGACCTCGAAGGAAGGAAAGTTTATTTCTCATTAATAAACGGTAATTATTTCAGTTTCAAGAATGACGCAAGCGCCGCCGAATTAATGGAATTCCCACCATCTACAAAAGACCATGGCCTGATGCCTTATGAGGCCAAACTTTGTGGCAAAGCCGAACGCTATAACTTATATAAGCTACAACAGGGCGTTTCAGTTGAAGACGGAATCATCTATTTTGAAACCGAGAATCTTAAAGAACTAAAGAAAATTATAAAACGTGATTCGCGCGACGGCTTAAGCATTGACATTATACAAAAAGAACAATACCCGTGCGACGCCGATAATTTAATTGATTACGACTACCATCACAGAGGCATCTTATTAAAGCCAACCTATGCCACTAAACTATACAACTATAATGAATACGAAGGTAAAGAAGCACGCTATAAACTAAAAGTTGAGTTGGGCGAAATTCCACAAGGTCTTTCAGGCATGCATGAATTAAACCTGGTGGTAATTAAAGACAAAACCTTCTGCCTCTCTATTCCACAGGGTTTTCTTGACAAAAATGCATTCAGAAGGTATCAGGAATTAGAATTTCTTGCTGACACCATCTCCATAAATTCAACCATGAATTTTGTACCCGAAGCTGTTGACGATGAATTCATGCTGCGCTTTCCATTTAATAAAGGTAAAACATCATTTAATTTTAAAGATGATATTAAACCACGCTTGGATGATTTAGAGACACCTCCTTTTGTAATCAACGAAATTAATATCGCAGCTTATACATCCATAGAGTCGTCTTCCAACAAACAAATGATCCAGATTCACAAGAACGCTGAAGCTCTGGTTGATGCCTTTCAGGATTATCAGAAAGAAAAGTTTAAAGTTGATATTACTGCTTTTAATGGTTGGTCGCTTTTTAAAACGGATGTAATTGGAACGAGTTTCGAGAATCTTGCTTTCATGGATTTTAACGAGGCACTTGCCACCATCAAGAGAGATAACCTAAGTGATGATCTGGAAAAGTATTTCACCAAGCATCGCTTTGCAAACGTTCAATTACGGGTAATTTATGACTTGAGAGGTGAAAAGGAACAGGAGTATGTAATCCATCACTTTAACGCAGCCATCGAAAAAGAAAACAAAGCATTGGCGCTATCCATTCAAAAATTCATAATGAAATCGGTTCTTAGCGGCAAATATGATTTAAATGCTATTACGGAACTAAAAATTCCATTGGAGGCGAAATTTGCCGGTTTAATGATGAATAAGCTTTGGATGCAGCTGCAACTGCAAGATGAATTTGACGAGCAACAATTTTACACTTCAGTTCAAAAGTTATCAGAACTGGCACCAGATAACAACTACATTAGTTTTAACCTCTTAAAATGTAAACTCAAATTTGAAGATGTTGGTGATGATTATCAAGTTTTCGAAACACAAACTGCTATCGACAGACTTTACGGAGGATCGGTTGGAGACAAGACAGTGGATGCATTAAACCTGGAGTATCAGTTTAAAATAATAAGTGCGCTCGACACCTTAGACTCACCACCACCTGCTATTTTCACAAGCCTCGACAAAATTAAATCAATAGTAAACCTTGAGGCCAGTTCATGGCACAGTTCTTTACAACTCGCATATTTATTTATTGCGCATGAAGACTACAACTTTGCTCGCCGTTTGCTGGAAGTATTTATTGAGGACACCAAAGTAGACGAAGAATTGCTCTTCACTTATTTATCGCTTTGCTCCTACTCTAACTATAAATTCATGACAGACAAGTTTGAGAATGCGCTAAGCCGCGCACTGGAACTTAATCCAGATCGATTCTGCGAATTGTTTGATGGTAAACATTTTTCATTAAGAGTACTGGAGAACCCTAACGTAAAAGAGAAGTATTGCAAAGGTTGCAACAAATAATATTTATGGTTTTAGACAAATAAAAAAAGGAGGCTTTCGCCTCCTTTTTTTATTTTATGTATTGTTGAAAAAATTCATAGTCCGTTCCGTACCAATGGTTGCAAAGGATTTTATCAATTCGCCTACTCGTTCTATGCGTTCCTTCAATTTAGCTTTTTCTTCACGACTCCACTCACCCAGCACATAATCCACCTGTTGTCCTTGCGAGAACTCATTACCTATACCAAATCGTAAACGAGTATACTTTTGTGTTCCTATCACCTGATTAATACTCTTCAATCCATTATGACCAGCATCTCCTCCTTTCATTCTCATACGAAGAGAGCCGAAAGGGATTGCCAAGTCATCAAGAATAATGAGCATGTTCTCAATAGGTACTTTTTCTTTTTGCAACCAATAATTCACAGCCTTACCACTAAGGTTCATATAGGTTGATGGTTTTATTAAAACAATAACCCGCCCCTTATACTTCACCTGTGCCATATCGCCATATCTGGCTGGCTTAAAAACAACATTGGACGCCTCTGCGTAAGCGTCCAATATTTTAAATCCTATGTTGTGTCTGGTATTTTGGTATTCAGGACCGATATTCCCCAGACCAAATACTATGTATTTCAACTTCTTGTAGTTTATTCTTCAGTTGCTGTTTCAGCTCCCTCTTCTCCTTCTTCACCTTCTTCACCTTCAGCAGCAAGACCACGAGCAGCTCTAGTAAGCTTAACAGAAGCTACAACGCTATTCTTTGGATCTAATAACTCAAGGTTATCAAATGATAATTCACCAATCTTAACTGATTTACCTAGTGTTAGGTTTGTGATATCTACTTCAAGAGTTTCAGGTAGGTCTTTAGCATAAGCTGATACTCTTAATCTACGGTTAAGTAGAGATAATTTACCACCTTGCTTAACACCTTCAGCAAAACCTGTTAATACTACAGGAATAGCAATCTCAATCTTCTTGTCTTCAGAAACTTCAATAAAGTCGATATGAAGAATAGCATCAGATACCGGATGGAACTGTGCATCTTTCATAATCACCATGTGAGTTTTATCTTCGATGGTAAGATTTACCAAAAACACATCTGGTGTATAAATTAAATGACGAACTTCGTTTACACCTGTTGAGAAATGAATATTCTGCTCACCACCATAGATAACACAAGGAATCTGACCTTCTCTTCTTAACTTTTTTGAGTTCTTCTTACCTACAGATTCGCGAACGGTACCTTTAATTTCAATTGTTTTCATTAGAAAATATTTTGTGCTACTTGAAGCTGATCTCCCGATTACTTATTGATGAGCTTCCCATCACACGTTAAACATTAATTTTTCGGGCTGCAAATATAGATATTATATTATAAAATTATTACTAATTGACTGATGCTTATATACTTTTTTAATCACATCAGCAAAAATTGGTGCTACAGACAGAACTTTAAACTTATCAGACTGCTTTTTTAATGGAATGGAATCGCTTGTGATAAACTCAACAATGCTTGAATTCTCTATGCGTTCGTAAGCAGGTCCGGAGAGCACAGCATGTGTCGCAACAACACGTACACTCTTAGCTCCACGCTCCATCATTATTTCGGCAGCTTTGGTTATTGTACCTGCGGTATCAACCATATCATCAACAATAATTACATTCTTGCCAACCACATCACCGATTACAGTAATATTATCAACTGCATTTTCAACCTTACGTACTTTATGGCTTACCACAAGATCGGTTTCCAAAAAGCTTGAATATGTATTGGCACGTTTTGCACCACCCATATCAGGAGCCGCTACAACCATATCTTCCAATTGTAAGCTCTTTAGGTAAGGAACAAAAATTGCCGACGCATAAAGATGATCAACCGGCACATCAAAGAAACCCTGAATTTGATCAGCATGTAAATCCAGTGTCATTACACGATCTACTCCTGCTGCAGTAAGCAAGTTTGCAACCAGCTTAGCTCCTATTGAACAGCGAGGCTTATCCTTTCTATCTTGTCTGGCAAAACCAAAGTAAGGAATTACTGCAATTATTTTATAAGCCGATGCACGTTTAGCCGCATCAATAAGCAATAACAATTCAAACAAATTCTCCAAAGGAGGAAATGTTGACTGTATGATAAATACATGAGCACCTCTGACTGTTTCATCAAAAGCTACCTCGAATTCACCATCGCTAAATTTTCTGAAATCAATTTTGCCTAGTTTGGTTCCGAATTTCTCAGCAATCTGGCTGCCTACATATTCTGATTCCCTTCCTGCAAAAAGTTTAATTGGATTTATTGACCCTGACATCGCTATAATTTGAGATTGATAACTTCGACAAAAATAATCCCAATATTCAATATCGAAAAAAATAAATACAAGTTTGTTTTATTTGAAAGTATTCTCAACTAACGCTCATCGAATACATGGCGCATAAACAGTAGGTTTACAGCGACATAAATTATTTTCCTAATTTAGAAAATAACTTAAAACTTTAAGTAATGTGCATTTTACTGATAATGCAATGCTACAATCGGATCAAGTCTGGAAGCCTTTCGTGCTGGGATAAATCCGGAAGCAACACCTACTACAAAGCAAATAAATACGCCGGCTAAGATCCATACCCAAGGAACGAAAAACGTGCTACCAATGGCAAAGGAAACAATATTACCAATGAGAATTCCGAAGATGATTCCAAAGACACCACCTAACTGACCGATAATTATTGCCTCATAAAGGAACTGCTGCCTGATATCCTGATTGCGCGCTCCAATGGCTTTTCGTATACCAATCTCGCGGGTTCGCTCTGATACGGAAACCAACATAATATTCATTAATCCAATGGCGGCACCAAGCAAAGTAATAATTCCTATAATAGTGGTGGCCATCATTACATCCTTCAAGTTATCAATTAGCATGTTTGCCAGTCCATCGCTTTTTTCAATTTTAAAATCACTCTCATCTGTTGCCTTTAAATTCCTGATCACCCTAAAAAGACCTTCGGCCTCGCTGGCCGAAATATCCAACAATTTAGGATCGTCGGGTTGCACATGAATCATATGATTAGCTCGCGGTGATGGAAAATACTGGCGTACGTTAGTGATGGGCAACAAGCATAGTTTATCGCCGGGCCCTGTAAAGGAATTGCCCTTTTCTTCTAGCACTCCAATTACTTTGTATTTACCATTACCAATGGCAATTATTTTATCAAGCGGATCCACCGCCGGACCAAATAAGGTCTTTTTTAAATCGCTTCCCAGAATGGCTACGTTTCTGCTTAATTGCAAGTCCTGAACTGAAAAATTACGACCGGAAGCAATTTCGTAACCGCCTGTAAAAATAGATCCTTCATCAACACCCATTACCGGAATATTCGGATTGGTTTTAATCGACTCGTACTTTACCACGCCTTGCCAGGTTGCCCAGGTTGTTGTTGAAACAATGGCCGGAAAATTAAACTCATCCTTAAAGCGCTTGGCCTCCCGATAAGAGATATTCACGTGATTTTTGCGTCGCTCGCGGTTGGTACCTGAGAAATTCCACTTTTGCTCAATCACAAAAGTATTGGCGCCCATTTGTGCAAAATTACTGCTCAAGGATGTTTTTATTGAATCGATAGCTGTGAGAATACCAACAAGGGCCGTAATTCCTATGGTAATAATCATGATGGTTAAAATGCTACGCAGCAAGCTCGATCTTATGGATGAAAAGGCAATTTTTACGTTCTCAAGAAATACCTGGTTAATCATGGGGCCATTAGGGTTTTGATAATCTGCTATTCTTTTTTCACAAGGCTTTTTGTGCAGCGGCAATTGCTCATCGCTTGTTTTGTTTGCACCTCATCAAATATAAGGTATTTACAAAAACCTGGTGTGCTTCCTTTAAATTAAATCTTACAGATAAGCAATACGTAAGAGCGGCCGAAAAATTACCAGCAACAGCTACTTTTTATCAGGAACTTATTTACCAGTGCATTGGCCTGGCTTTAGCTGGATTGTTGTGCATTACTATCCTGCTCGTATTCTTCCATGTTAAACGCTCTTGAAAAATGGAATCGGGTTCCTTCCTCGCTTACCCTATATACCAGTACTCCCAGGCTGCACAGGTCTACTAATACTTTCTCGGCATAGCGCCTTGGTAATAGTGAAATACGGCTATACTTCGATAAAGAAATAGCACCATTGGCGTGAATATAATCCAACAATATTTTTTCCTTTTCGGTGTATTCTAAAAAAATGCCATCGGTATTGGCACTTGCTGTCCAAATTTTTCGAACAATATTAGCGGCAAAAAAATTCTCATCGGCAACGCGGATATAAGCATCCCATTTACCATCCTCATTTTTTGCGAGAACGGGTCGTTTTTCGTGGTGCATCGGAATATCTATCTCTAAAACTGTTCGTCCGTTCACCGGCCAACTTTTTGAGGTAAAGGTCACCTCTGGTTTGCAGTATAGTTCAGCAGCTGCTTCAATCATATGATATTCTTCCTCGGAGCGCACTCCGGCAACTTTACCATTGTCCTTTACACCAATTAATAATTTGCCGCCATCGGTATTGGCAAAGGCTGATAATGTTTTAGCTATTTTTTTTGAATCGGAAATTGCAAATTTAAAATCCAACTGCTGGTGCTCCCCCTGCTCTATCAAATCGTATATATACTTGCTCACAACAATTAATCATTTAAATAACAAAAGTAGCTGAAATATTAGCTGTATAAAAACAGAAAAGCCCCAAATGGGGCTTTAATATCTTTGCTAATTGTGTAGTACTATTAAAAACAGCAGTTTCCGAATTTATCGAAACGCTCGCTCTTTGCAAAAAAGAAATCAGCTTCAATCAATGCATTCTCATCACTATCCGATCCGTGTACCGCATTCTTAGAGATCGACTCAGCAAATAACTTTCTGATGGTTCCTTCTTCAGCCATCTCAGGATTGGTGTTACCAATAAGCTTACGGTACTCCTCAACGGCATTGTCTTTCTCAAGAACAGCAACAACAACCGGAGCCGATGTCATAAACTCAACTAACTCCTCATAAAAAGGACGCTCTTTGTGAATCTCATAAAACTTCTCAGCCTGACGACGGCTCAGCTTTATTAATTTCATTGCAGCAATTCTAAAGTTTGCTTCACTTATCATGTTTAAGATTGGACCAATATGCTCGTTAGTAACTGCCCCCGGCTTAATAATAGTAAACGTGGTATTTCCCGCCATAATTTTTGATTAGATTTATTTATTGTTTACAAGTTTAATATTTTAATATTTTTGTACACGTATGCGAACAAACGCGAATCTGTCTAAACAAGATTAACTCTATAATGTTTAAGATTGATCAAGTTTTTTTCGAGAATAAATTTAGTGAAATTTTAAGCAATTGAAAATCAAATTCAAAACTCAGTTTAACGAAGCCAAAAATCTGCTTGCAGCAGCCGAGCGCATTGTTATTATTCCGCATCATAATCCCGATGGAGATGCAATAGGATCGGCACTTGCCCTGTTCAACATTTTAAACAATGCCGGCAAAAACGCACAGGTGGTTTCGCCCAACTCCTACCCCGATTTTTTACGATGGCTACCGGGCAGCAATCAGGTGCTTATTCATGATGATCATCAAGAAGAAGCGGCCAAAGTAATAGCCAATGCCGATCTTTTAATCCTTACCGATTTTAATTGCTTAGATCGTGTTGAACCGCTCGATGCGAATATAAAAGCCGCAAAGGCGCACAAAATCCTCATCGATCACCACCCGGAACCGGAGAACTTTGCCGACATTATTATCTCGGAAACCACGGTTTGCTCAACGGCCGAACTGGCGCTGCATTTTATTCATGGCATAGCGTATAGCGCTTACCTTGATAAAGCCACGGCCAGCTGTTTAATGACGGGTATTTTAACCGATACTGGCGCCTTTAGCTATAACTCTTCAAATCCATCAACCTTTGAGGCGGTTGCCGATTTGCTAAGAACAGGCATTGATAAAAATCAGATTTATGCGAACATCTTTGATAATTATGCCGAATCGAGGATGAACCTACTGGGGTATTGTTTAAACGAAAAAATGATCATCTATCCGGAATACAACACCGGCATTATTAGCTTAACACAAGAAGAGCTCGACCGTTTTAATTACCAGCCAGGCGATACAGAGGGATTTGTAAATTATCCGCTATCGGTAAAAGGGGTCATCTTTTCGGCCATATTTATTGAGAAGGACGAGTACATTAAAATCTCCTTCCGCTCCAAAGGCAGCTTCCCGGCCAATAAATTTTCAGCCAATCATTTTAATGGTGGCGGTCATGTAAATGCAGCCGGCGGTAATTCGCAGGTCAACATGAAAGAAAGCCTGGAGAAATTTGCGGCGCTACTTCCACAATATAAAGATGCTTTGTGCGCTAATGAATAATAATCGGAACGAATAATTAATCTACCCACACCATGAATAAGATGCGCTCAGGCAACATCATCTCAATGCTACTCATTAGTTTAATGCTGGCTCTTTTTTCTGGCTGCGGCACAGATGAACGAAAACCAGTTAAATCGGATTCAGAGATGAAAGAGCTAAAAGAACCGCTGGTGCAGGTAAACAGGTATCTGGTTGGACAAGATTATGAGCGCATTAAAAAATATGCTGCACGCCGCAACTGGGAATTCAAGAACACCGATAGTGGTTTGTGGTATCAGGTGCTGGAAACAGCCACCGGCGATTCTATTTACGAAGGCGATTTACTGGAACTCTCCTACACCTGCAGTTTGTTGGACGGCACTTTGTGTTACTCCAGCGATTCCACCGGAAACAAGACCTTCATATTGGGTCGTGGCGAAGTGGAGCCCGGACTAGAAGAAGCCATGTACCTAATGCAGGTTGGCGACAGTGCCCGCATTATTTTACCACCACATTTAGCCTTCGGTTTATTGGGCGATGAGAAACACATTCCGGCCCGTTCTATCTTACTGTACGAGCTCTCAATTATCTCACGACAATAGCATTTATCTGATTTAAGTTAAATAACCTCGAGAACCGACCGCAACAGTCAACGATCCAGAAAACCATGTCTGGTTTGGGATGAAATCCGAAGCGTTCAAATCACTTGATCTTTTTAATACTATTTATCTGATTAGAGATAAATAACCGCAGGGTGCCGACGGCATCAGTCCATGAGCCAAAAAACAAGGTTGAAATGACGGTTAAAAATTGTTTTCTGTTTGATTCCGATGAAATCGGAAGAGTTTAAAACAATTTCTGTCATCAACCGTAGTTTTTTGAGGGAAGAGACTGCAGCCTTGATTTTTTTTGCTTCGTTTTTTGGATCAAGCCAAAAATTGGAGCGTAGCGGAAAACGTGAATTCCATTGAAAATATAATTTAGATG
>JBFHES010000108.1:0-14164 GCA_041584015.1 Bacteroidales bacterium | reverse complement strand
CCTGTAAAATAGAAGGCAGCTAACAATGTCAAACCAAGCAGGAATCCTGCAAGGTAAGGGTTCATGTATTTTTTACTTTTATCAACCATTGTTATAATATTTTTAATATAAATATCTTGTTACTTGTCCGGCATCAACCATTATAAACCTGAAGATGATACCGCCAAGGATAATTAATGCTGCAGGTATTGCAACCGGAATATGTTTGCCAGCCAGTTCGAAGGTTTCGAGAAGGGCAGGAATAATCAAACCAAGGCCCACAACAAATACCCAAAACGGCATAGTGAACTGACCTCCTAAGAAAAGGTTGGCAGCTTCAATCTGAACTTGAGAGCTTGCTAAAAAGCCCATGAATAAATGCACAATGAAAAACAGCTCAACAGCAATTAGTATAAGGTCGATCTTGCTGAACATCTTTTTTTCAGCAGGATTTTTACTCATCCACATAATTGTTGCTGCTCCTGTTGATAATCCTGAAACCAGGAATAATGGTCCTAATAAGGACGTGTTCCAGAGTGGACGTGCATTAAATGCCGATAATAGAATTCCTGTATAAACTCCAAGTATAATGGCTAGAATGATAATTGCCCAGGCAAACATGACTCTGTTTTTGTAAGCCCAGTCTGCCATGTTTTGTAAGAGTGGATATTTCCAATCCCAATTTGGGAAGATGGCTTTTATATGAATGGCCGACCACAAGAATGATAAAGGTGTTACTGCCATTAGTGTCCAGGCACCCCACGACATTGGACTATCCAATCTGATGGTGGTGTATAATTGCCAAAAGAACAGTTTATGCTTTAAGTCTAATAGGAGTGCAATTAAACCAAGAATAATTGCGAAAGGTGCAATAATTGGAGCAATGCGCACAGCGGTTGGGTATTCTTTTTCTTTGCCCAAAATGGTGTAAAGTGCTGCAAAGAATAAGAGTCCGGCTGCCAGACCTCCTAAAAATAAGTAGGTTGGGATTTGCCAATGCCAGATGTGTAGAACAGGATCGATGTTAAGGTTCTCACGACCACTTATGAATAATTCTTCCTTCATTTTATTTGCTAGTTAGAATTAAGTTAAATAATAGATTTGTGGCTTTGTACCCGCTTCTGGAGCAAGCACTTTCCATTTTCTTACTTTCATGATTTTAGAAACCTCACTTTCCGGGTTGTCAAGATCGCCAAAGTACATACACTTTGTAGGACAAACAGAAACACATGCCGGGCTTTGTCCTTTCTCAACACGATGGATACAGAAGGTACATTTGTCTACATAACCTTCCGGATGAGAGAAACGTGCATCGTAAGGGCACGACTGAATGCAGGCACCGCAGCCAATACATTCGTTATGATGAACCGTAACAATGCCACCTTCTTCGTAATGACTGGCACCGGTTGGGCAGCAGCGTACACATGGTGAGTTCTCGCAATGATTGCAACGTTCGGAGCGTAATTCAACTTCAACGTTTGGATAGGTACCGTCAACTGATTCAACTATCCAATCGCGACAGTATCCTACAGGTACATTATTTTCTGTTTGGCATGCAACAACACAGTCGCTGCAGCCTACACATTTTTTTGTGTCTATTGCCATTGCATATCTCATGACTCAACCTCCTCTTTTGCTGGTTCTTCAGTTAAAAATGTTACAAAGTTGCCACGCATTCCAGTACCTCCCATTATTGGGTCAGTCATTACATTTGTGATCAATTGTGTATCGCTGGCACCGCGACCATGAGCTCTTGTCAGGCGCTTGTTTGAATGCCCGAATCCATGTACCATATAAATAGAGTCCCATCTGATTCTTTCGGTAACTCTTACTTTAATTGGAAAAGTTGATACCACATCGTCCTGGTTTTTTAGCCAGATGTATTGGTCCTTTTTTAAGCCCCATTCGTTGGCTACCTTAGGGTTGATCCAAACACTGTTTTCGTCCATTAGATCAGTAAGGTTAGGGTTGTTGGCCGTACGACTGAAGGTATGCATTGGAGCACGTCCGTATATGAGTCTGTAAAAGCCTGACGGGGGCTCCGGATGTTTTGTGAAGGTGGGCATCGGATCAAATCCTTCATCGGCAAGTGCCGTTGAATAAAGCTCAATTTTACCTGTCGGTGTGTTGAACTCAATGTCTTCACCTTCTGCTATATAGAGATCGTCGTATTCGCGAGGATAGGTTTTAACCCCAACCTTCTGCATTTCTTCTAACGAAGAGCCTACTTGCTTGAGCTGCCAGTCAAGCACGTCCTCTATGGTCTCGTATTTAAAATAATCGTCTAAGCCTAATTTTAAGCCAAGTTCACGAGCAATCCACCAGTCAGGTTTGCTGTCGTGCATTGGTTCTGCAGCTGGCATTCTTAGTGCAATTTGAGGAGTTCGGTGCTGCGAAACACGCAAGTTATCGTACCGTTCAAGGTAGGTGCATTCAGGAAGAATCACATCAGCATAACCGGTGATCTCCATCGGCATGGTATCAATAACCACTAACAAGTCAAGGCTTTCAATGGCTTCAATGGTTTTCTTCCTATCCGGCAGAGTTTCAATTAAGTTGGTACCATTTACAATCCATCCCTTGAACGACCAATCTCTTTCATTTGAAGGGATAGAGGCATCACAAATACCTGATGATAAAGTTTCTCCAACCAGATTGTACTGACCAGGAAATGCATCGCGCCAATTCTTAGTTGGTTTCGGATATTTTGGATGTGGAAACTTTGGAACAGATAATTTCTCTGGCATATAAAAGCCTCCTCGTCGGCCATAGCTTCCTAGTAATGCATTTAATATAGCTACTGCCCTTAATCGCTGTGTATCGTCTCCATACCAGGTAACGTGTCTTCCTGGATGAACAATTGTAGAAGGTGCATTCTTGCCCATTTCACGAGCAGTCTTGCGAATTACGTCAGGTTTAATAGTAGTTATGCCATATGCCCATTCTGGAGTCATATTCTTCACATGTTCTTTCAGATCGTCGAAGCCGAAAGCATATTTGTCAAGGTATTTTTTATCGTATAGTTCTTCTTCAATGATTACATGTATCCATGCCATCAATAAAGCAATATCAGTTGAAGGTTTAATTGGCAGCCAATACTTTGACTTAGTTGCCGCTGTTGAACATCGAGGATCAACAGTAATGATGGTTGCTCCTTTATCAATGGCGTCAGACATTTCCTGCACCTGGCCGTTGTGCATGTTTTCACCAAGGTGCGATCCGATAAGTACCAAACACTGCGTATCTCTAATGTCGGTTGGCTCGGGAGAACCTAAACCTCGTCCGTAGGTAGCATAAAACGCAACCTCACGAGGACCACGACATTGTGCATATGATGGAGCAGTAATGTTATCAGAACCATAAGCTTTTAAAAGGTGTCCAAGAAATTTGCCCCCGGAACCGTGGCTGAATAATGCCATATGCTCAGGACCATACTTGTTGGATATTTTCTGCATTTTCTCTGCGATAAGGTTTAAAGCCTCGTCCCAACTTGCTTTTCGGAATTCTTGTTTGCCACGACGATTCACCCTAATGAGTGGAGTCTTTAAACGATCCGGATCGTAATACATACCAACGCCACCGGTGCCGCGTGGGCAAAAACGTCCGTTGCTATGTTGGTCGTCTTCATTACCAATAATTTTCCAGATTTTGCCTTTGTCGTTGGTGTAGGTCCATCCGGCACATTTCCAAAAGCAGATTTCGCAATAGGTTGGATATCTGGTTGCTTTAGAGTCATCAATCGGTTCTTCATTTTTAAGAAATCCCGGTAGCCATCCTAAAACAGGTTTGGCAAGTGCAAGGCTTCCAACTCCAACTGACGATACTTTTATAAAATCTCTACGATTTGACTTCATGCTATTTACGATTTACATCAAATATAAATTGATATATGTCACTTCAAAGATAAATCTAGAACAGTTCTTAATCATTGCTATAAAACATATAATGTGACATTTGTCACGTTTTTCAGAATTTTGGTTTTGCTTGTTTCAGATAGTCAGGTAGTTGTGTGTTGATAGAACAAATCTAAATATCTAAATATGTTGTTTAACACAGGTGTCTTGTTAATTCGTTTATGTTTTATTGCCGTTTGAATTCATCTGTTGATTCTAAATAAGCGTAAAGTGAATTTAATGCAAAGGACACCATAATATAAAGGAATACAATTTTGGAGGTCAGTAAATTGCCGAAAAATCAATTTTTGATTTTTATTAACAGATAAAACAGAAGCTTAAGTGGTGTGGCGACCAAATATTTATCCAAACTCTGTAGTGCTTATTTATATTTTTCGAAAATAAAAATTTGGAACTTAGTTCGAGATTTAGTTTCCTTTGTGCAAATTTTTTTAGAAAGATTCTTCCAAAACTACAAGTATGGCACATAAAAATCTGGTGATCGTTGAGTCACCTGCTAAGGCGAAAACTATTGAGAAGTTTCTGGGTAAGGAGTTTGTGGTCAAGTCAAGTTTTGGTCACATACGCGATTTAGCTAAAAAGAACCTTGGTATCGAGCTTGAAAAAGACTACGAACCACAGTACGAAATATCTCCAGATAAAAAGAAGGTTGTAACTGAACTCAAGAAGTTAAGTAAGGAAGCCGAGATGGTTTGGTTGGCGTCTGATGAGGACCGCGAAGGAGAAGCCATTGCCTGGCATCTTGCGGAAACATTGAACCTAAAGCCTGCAAACACCAAGCGAATTGTATTTCATGAGATTACCAAGGATGCAATTCTAAAGGCCGTTGAAAATCCAAGAGCAATTGATATTAATCTAGTAAATGCGCAACAGGCACGTCGTGTTTTAGACCGCCTTGTTGGTTTTGAATTGTCGCCCTTACTATGGAAAAAGGTAAAACCATCTTTGTCTGCTGGTCGTGTTCAGTCTGTTTCTGTGCGATTAATTGTGGAACGTGAACGTGAAGTTAATAGTTTCAAGCATGCTTCGAATTACCGTGTAACGGCTGTGTTCGAGTTTACCGATAAGCAAGGTGCTCAACAACAGCTTAAGTCTGAATTGAACAAACGATTCAAATCAAAGGACGAGGTAAGCGAATTCTTAGCCGGATGTCGTGATTCCGAGTTTAAAGTTGCTGATGTTGCTACCCGACCGGCAAAGAAAAGTCCGGCGGCACCTTTTACAACATCTACGTTGCAACAGGAAGCTGGTAGGAAATTAGGTTATTCTGTATCGCAAACAATGACCATTGCTCAGAAACTGTACGAAGCGGGTTTGATAACTTACATGAGAACAGACTCGGTAAACTTATCGAATATGGCCATTGGAGCTGCCAAAGCAGCGATCATTAAAGAATATGGAGAGGAGTATTCAAAGGTAAGATCATATACGACTAAGGTTAAAGGTGCTCAAGAGGCGCATGAGGCCATCCGTCCAACATATATGGCCAATAAAGAAATTGATGGATCGCGTCAGGAGCAGAAGCTTTATGAGTTGATCTGGAAAAGAACCATTGCTTCTCAGATGAGTGATGCTAAACTTGAAAAGACAACTGTATCTATCGATATATCTAATCGCAAGGAGAAATTCTCATCAAACGGAGAAGTACTCATATTTGATGGTTTCTTAAAAGTGTATTTAGAGTCGTCTGATGATGAAGGTGACAATACCAATGGCAATACGCTCTTACCTCCGGTATTTGCCGGTGACGAAATGCACCGCATCATCATAGAGGCGAATGAGAAATTTACTCAACGCCCGGCAAGGTTTACGGAAGCAAGTTTAGTTAAAAAGCTTGAAGAGCTGGGAATTGGACGACCATCTACTTATGCACCAACAATATCTACTGTGCAAAATAGAGGATATGTGGTGAAGGAAGACCGACCAGGAACCGAGCGAAAGTATAATTACCTGGTGCTTACCAATGGCGATATTAAAGAGGAAGTTAAAACTGAGACTTTTGGTGCTGAGAAATCTAAGTTATTCCCAACGGATATAGGTCTCGTGGTGAATGATTTCTTAATTCAACACTTCGATGATATTTTAGATTTTAATTTTACAGCATCGGTTGAAAAGGATTTTGATGTTATTGCAGAAGGCGGCATGGTTTGGACTAAAATGATTGATAAGTTTTATCGACCATTCCATAAACAGGTTGTTTATACCGAAGAAAACTCAAAAGCAGAAAAAGGGCAGCGCGAATTAGGAATCGATCCTAAATCGGGTAAAGTATTGCTTGTGCGAATTGGACGGTACGGACCAATGGCGCAAATTGGTGAAGCAGAAGATGAGGAAAAGCCAAAATTTGCACCGCTGCGTAAAGATCAGTCCATTGAGACAATCTCGCTAGAAGATGCATTACAACTCTTTGCATTACCTCGCGAGATAGGTACCTACGAGGAAGAGGTAATTGTGGTTGCCAACGGAAGGTTCGGACCATATTTACGTCACAAAGGTGCTTTCTATTCATTAAAGAAAGATGTGGACGATCCGTATACAATTGAGCACGACAGAGCTGTTGTGTTAATTGAGGAAAAGCGTGAAGCCGACCGAAAGAAAGTAATTCGGATATTTGAAGCTGAAGAAGTTAGCGTGTTGAACGGACGATGGGGACCATACATTTCCTACAAAAAGAAGAATTATAAAATTCCGAAGAAAACCGATCCAACAACACTTACTATTGAAGATTGCATGAAGCTCATTGAAGAGGCTCCAAAAACAAAGCCTAGAGCAAAACGCAAGTAGATTTAACAATTTGTTAATAAATGAATATAAAATATGCCCGGAAAATGTTTTCCGGGCATATTTATTCTCGCTTAATAAATCTATATTTGGCGTCTTAAACCCATGATACTTGAAAAAACTAAAAGAATTAGCTGAACAGTTTTTTAATAAATCAGATGTACTAAGCTCTGATTTGTTTCGTGAGTTAAAGCGATCCACTATTGGAAGCTCTTTAATTGACTTGAACGACCCTGCTAGTTTGAAAGTTGAATTCGCTCTAATTGGTGTTGAAGATGATACAAACACTAATAATAAAGGGTGCTCCAAAGCTCCTGACGAAATCAGAAAGTATCTCTTCAAATTATTTAATCCATTAAATAAGGCCCGGATTATCGATCTTGGTAACCTGAAGCAAGGAAATTCTAATGCCGATCTTTATTATGCAATTAAGATGGTTGTTTCAGAACTTGTTCAGAATAATATCAAGCCAATTATAATCGGCGGTGGGAATGATTTGGTATTGGGGCAGTTTTTGGCTTATCAGGATTTTGATTACTCGGTGAATATTACAACGGTGGATTCGAAATTTGATTTAGGTCTCTCTGATAATGTAAATGCGGAGAATTATATCAGCAAGATTATTAGCGATCACAGCAAACAATTGTTCAATTATTCCAATCTGGGTTATCAAAAGTATTTAGTCTCTCAAGCCGATATAGATTTGATGAATCGCTTGTTTTTTGATTCGTACCGTCTGGGTGAGATACGGGAGAATATTGAGCTGATAGAGCCTGTATTGCGCGATAGCGATATTGTGGCCTTTGATATTTCCGCTGTTCGTCAATCGGATGCACCTGCTTACGCCAATTGTAGTCCAAATGGATTGTATGGCGAAGAAGCATGTCAAATAGCGTGGTATGCTGGAAATAGCTCCAAAGTTAGTAGCTTTGGCATATATGAGGTAAATCCTGATTTGGATAACAACAATCAGACTGCTCACTTAGCTGCTCAGATTGTTTGGCATTATTTGGATGGAGCATGCAATTTGAGAATTAAACATAATGTTGAGAAATTAAACGAATACGACCGATATCTGGTAGATGTCGATGTTTTAGAACATAAGATTACCTTTATTCACAGCCAGGAAGCAAATTTGTGGTGGATGGAGGTTCCATATCCGGAAGGAATTGAAGAAAATACTGTGTTAATTGCTTGTAGCAAAGAGGATTATCATAAGGCAACCAGAGGTGATGTGCCCGACCGTTTGTGGAGAACATATCAGAAAATCAGTTAGTTACCGGTTTTTGAGACAAAAAATTGATTATTAATAAAATAAAAGTACCGATTAGAAGGTTTATGAATTACAAAATGGGTGGAAATGTAGATTTCAAGCTATTTTTATCAACTTTGAATTGTTGATAAGATTTGTTGGTAAGGAATATTTTTGTTTATTTTACCTTTTTGTACATCAGTGATCAAATGCGGTTTTGAGAAATAATAGCGTCAGAATGAAAAGATTACTAACACTTATTACGGTTGTAATGTTTATTACACCAATGTATGCTCAGCAGGACCCTCAGTTTAGTCTGAATATGTTCAACAATGCTGCGATTAACCCTGGATCTGCTGGATCAGAGGACGGGGTAAGTGCGTCTGCTTTAATTCGTGAGCAATGGTTAGGCTTCGAGGGAAGACCTCAAACAAAAGTATTCAATGTCAACTCTTCTATTCCAAATGAAGTGTTGGATTTTGGTGCAGGTTTAACAATCATGACAGACAATCTTGGTTTCAACAGAAACACGCTGCTCGACCTGCAGATAGCGCCAAGAATTAGTGTTGGTGATGGTATACTTGGAATTGGAGTCGGTATTGGTTTTAACAACCAAACCATTTCAAATTCAGATTGGATGATTGCGAATCAAAGTAGTAATCCAGCAAACGACCCTTTAATTGCTAACGACGAAAGTGCCATGGCACTTGATCTTAGCGCTGGAGCGTTCTACACAATGGATAAGTTTTGGGTTGGTATTTCAGCCCGACACCTAAACAGTCCATTAATTGAAATGGGACAAACATCTCAATATACATTAAAGCCATCTTACTACGTATCCTCTGGATATGAGATCGCGCTTCCTAATCCATTGTTAGAGTTAACACCTTCAGTTTTTGTAAAATCAGACGGTGCTGTAACTCAGGTTGACTTCTCAGCAATTCTTGAATATGACAAAAGATTGTGGGGTGGAGTAACATATCGACTGGAAGATGCGTATGTGGCAATGATTGGAATGAAATTAATGAGTGGTTTTTCCTTTGGTATGGCGTGGGATTTCCCGGCCAGCGAGATTGGATCTTATGCCAGTGGCTCTGTTGAATTCTTTGGAAGGTATGTATTCCCTCTAGGAATCAAGCAAGGTAACACAGGTAGAAAGACATTATTAAATAGAAATTAGATTTTTCAATAAATACCGGATATTATGAAAAAGTTAAAGTTGATAGCACTATTCCTCGTGGCACTAGTAAGTAGCTGCGGTAACTATGGGAATGGTGAGTTGACCGGTGTTGAGCGTGAAAGTTGGTTTCCAACAACTCCTCACGGAATGAAGTTCATCGAACAGGGAACTTACAACATGGGTGTTAACGATCAGGATGTACCATGGGCCATGACAGCTCAGTCGAAGACTGTTACTGTTTCTGCCTTCTGGATGGACGAAACTGAAATTACAAACGATGAATACAGACAATTCGTTTATTGGGTGCGCGATTCTTTAGCCAGATTAATGCTTGGGGAAGAATATGAAGAATTCCTTATTGCTGAAGATGATTTTGGAAACTTATATGATCCACCTTGGATTAATTGGGATGAGCCAATTGATTGGAAGGACCCTGATTATGCTGAAGTTTTGAATGATCTTTACTTAGCTGAAAACGAACGTTTCTATCGTAGAAAAGAAATCGATACAAGAAAGTTGAATTATACTTATTGGTGGATCGACTTAAAACAAGCTGCGAAGAAGTTTAATTTCGGTGGAAAAATCAGACATCATTATGATTTCGAAACTGGTAGATATACAGGTGATGTTGTAAATGAAAAGGGCGTTTCAAATCCTGTTAAAGACCGTTCATCATTTATCATGAAGGAAGTTATTAATGTATATCCGGATACACTTTGCTGGATTGCTGACTTTACTTATGCATACAATGATCCAATGACTAATGCCTATTTCTGGCACCAGGCTTACGACCATTATCCGGTGGTTGGTGTATCCTGGAAACAAGCTTTTGCTTTTACTCGTTGGAGAACACAATTACATAATGGCTATTTAGCACAGTATGGCGAAGCCTTAGTGCAAGATTACAGATTGCCATTAGAATCAGAATGGGAATATGCTGCACGCGGCGACCTTGAAGGATCTGATTATCCTTGGGGAAGTTATTATACACGTAACAATTTAGGTTGTTTCCTTGCCAACTTTAAGCCTATGAGAGGTAACTATGTTGATGATGGTGGATCTTATACCGTATCTGCAGGTATATTTGAGCCAAACGAATATGGTTTATATGATATGGCTGGAAACGTAGCTGAGTGGACCTCAAATGCTTTTGATGAATCAGCATATCAGTTTACTCACGATTTAAACCCTGATTATACATACAATGCTAAACCAGAGGATGACTTTACACTAAAGAGAAAAGTTATTAGAGGAGGATCCTGGAAAGATGTGGCCATGTATCTGCAAAATGGAACACGTCATTATGAGTATCAGGATTCAGCTAAGTCATATGTAGGATTCCGTTGCGTTCGATCATTCTTGGGTAGGGATATCAACGACTCTGGGGGACAGACTTACTAGTCAAAAAAGAAATTTAGGTAGTAAAAATAAAATTTAGGTAGAATTTAATAAATCATTTTAGAAAATGAATCTGACGGAATTAGTTCAAAGTAAGGCGTATAAAAAAACCATGTCATATGTGTATGGTTGGGGGGCATCGGTTGTATTGATGGGTGCGTTGTTTAAGATTAACCATTATCCATATGCATCAGAGATGTTGTTTTTAGGTTTGTCTACTGAGGCACTTATTTTCTTCTTATCAGCATTTGAACCATTACATGAGCAGTACGACTGGAGTTTGGTATATCCTGAGTTAGCTGGTATGGATGAAGGCGAAGAATTATTAGGTGGAACAAAATCATATGGTGGCGGTGGCGCTAGCGGTTCATTGGCTGATCAAATTCTTGAAAAAGCAGATATTGGCAAAGAGACTTTAGAGAAACTAAGTGCTGGTATGAACAAGCTGTCTGAGACTACAGCTGCATTAGGTGATGTTTCTGATGCATCAGTGGCTACTAAGGAATATGTTGACAGTGCTCAAAAAGCTGCTGTTACTATGCAAGGAATCTCACAATCTTCAGAGTCGTATCAGCAATTAGCTGAAACTTTACAAGCTAACTTAAGCACTGTTTCAACTGGTAGTTCACAGTATGCTGGTCAGTTAGATGTTATGAACAAGAATCTTTCTGCTCTTAATGCAGTGTATGAAATGCAATTGCAAGGAACCGATAAGCATGTGAAGAATTCACAACAAGCTTATGAAGGTTTAACTAAGATGATGGAAAATCTACAAGGTTCTGTTTCTGATACAGAAAAGTATAGAACTGAAGTATCGAAGTTAGGCGAGAAATTAGAAGCACTGAATACTATTTATGGTAACATGCTTTCTGCAATGAACGTAAATAAGTAATAACAGCTGTTAATTTAACGCACAATAAACAATAGAATATGGGTGCAACGAATTGTCCGGAAACTCCGAGACAGAAGATGATTGCCATGATGTATCTTGTGTTAACAGCACTGTTAGCATTGAACGTTTCGAAAGAAGTTGTACAGGCTTTTGTTATGGTTGAGAGTGGTTTGAGTAAAACGATCACCAACATCGACGAAAAAAACAATAGTTTATATGCTGCTTTTGCTACGGCAGAAACCGAGAACCCGGCAAAAGTAAAAGAATGGCATGATAAGGCCAAGGATGTTCAGAGAGAAGCCAGACTGGTAAGAGAATATATTCAAGAGCTTAAAAAGGAAATCATTATTGTAAATGATGGTGAAGATCCTGCGGCAATTAAAGGAGATAGAATTTATACTGACTCCATTAAAAAAGCAGATAATCTTAGCTCCGGTGGAATTGTATTACTCGGACAGGATAACGATGGTAAAGCAATAGAACTTAAGGAAAAATTAAGTAACTATAAAAAATACCTTAAAGGTAAACTTGATGCCTCTCAAACAGGTTTAATTGAATCAATTGAAGAATCATTGAGTACAAAGGATCCCGATCCAAAAGGTAAAGTTGAAAAGAAAAAGTGGGAAACGGTAAGATTTAGCCAGATGCCTGTTATTGCGGTTATAACGATGTTAACCAAAATGCAGACTGATGTATCAAATACCGAATCAGACGTAATTAATTATCTGTATAGCCGAATTGGGGCTATGGAGGTTACAGTAAATAAAATCGACGCAGTTGTTAAACCTAAGTCAAATTACATATTTACTGGTGGTAAGTATGAGGCAGAAGTTTTCTTAGCTGCTTTTGATACCACACAGAAGCCAATTATCTATGTTGGTAAAGTTGACTCCCAAGAGGTAGCTTCTGGTGTTTATCAGTATTTCATGGCTGGAGAGCAAGGTAAGGATTATGATACCTTACATGTGGAGAATGGTCGTGGTGTATACGAAACTGTTAGAGGAAGTGTAGATCCAAATGTACGCTGGGGTGGTTTAATTGAAATTAAAGCTCCGGGCGGAAACATTAACAAATATCCATTTAAGGCCGAATATCAGGTAGCAGAAGCTGGATTGGTTGTTTCGCCAACAAAAATGAATGTATTCTATTTGGGTGTTGATAACCCGGTAGATATTTCAGTGCCTGGTGTGCCAAAGGAGAATATTGATGCAACAATGACCAATGGTAGCATTAAGAAAGATCCTGCTACAAAAGGTTGGATTGTTCGCCCTACAGCTGGTGACTTGAATGGAAAGAAAACTGCCATATCAGTTAATACTCGTATCGATGGACAACAGAAGAACATGGGTAGCGTTGTATTTAGAGTAAAAAGAGTGCCGGATCCGGTTGCTAAAATTGCTCAAAAACGTGGTGGTAATATTGCTAAAAACAGATTAACTGCTGAGAATGGTGTATTTGCAGAAATTGAAAATTTCGATTTTAAATTGAAATTTAAGGTGATTTCTTTCACCATCGAAGTAATCGATCGTGGTTTTGTTAAAACAGGAAAGTCCTCTTCAAATAGATTTACAGATGCACAGTATGGCTTAATGAGAAATTTGAAAAGAGGTGATAGAATAACATTTGACGAGATTAAAGCAAGAGGTGATGACGGTACAGTTAGAGACCTTGCGCCAATAATCTTCAGAATTCAGTAAATATACAGTTATGAAAAAGTTAGTTGTCTTAATTTTTATTGGTATATTTTCCTTTGGATTTGGAACAGAGGAGAGTGCTGCACAGGATGTTTTGAACGGTATTTATGTGAAGTATCGCGATAAGCAAAGAAAACCAATCCCATACAAACCATTGCGTGAAGCTGATGTTACTTGGGGTAAGTTTATCGTAAGGACAATTGACCTTCGTGAAAAAATGAACCTTCCGTTGTATTATCCAACTGAGCCAATCTTGGAAAGACAAAGTTTAATTGACCTTTTATTAAAAGGTATTGTTGAGCATGGTCTTACAGCTTACGAGGCACGACCTTGGTCGGGTACCGAGTTTGAGGTGCCGCTGGCATTCTCTGAGATTGAGGAGGTTTTTGATGCTCAAGACGACACGGTTCAAAGTACAGATCTTGAAACAGGTGAATACATTGAGAAGATTATTCCAGGGGAATTCAAAACGTATGAAGTAATGCAGTATCTGGTTCGCGAGATGTGGTATTTCGATCGTAAGTATTCGCAGTTGAATGTTAGGATTATAGCCATTTGCCCAATTAGAGAATATACTGATCAGGCAGAAGGTAATTTGAGTGCCGCATCTGCTGCCTTAGCCTTAGAAGCTGCTGATGAAGTGAAAAAGCGTCAGGCTTTCTGGATTGAGTTTGGAGAAGTTCGTCCGTTGCTCGCAAATCATGAAGTATATAATCCGAACAATGATGCGGAACGACGCACCTTTGATGATATATTCTTCAAGCGCAGATTTTCAAGTTACATTGTTCAGGAGTCGAACGTTTATAATAACAGAAACGTAAACGAATATTCATTAGGTCAGAAAACTTTACAAGAGGCGGAAAGAGTTAAGAATAAGGTTTTTGATTACGAACAAGATTTATGGGAATACTAAAATCATAATATGATATAAAAAAACCGGAGAATTTTTCTCCGGTTTTTTTATGCCTTGTTGGTGCGATTTTAAACAAATTCTTTCCCGAACTGATCGCTTACTTTATCAACAATATTTCTAATGCGTTGCTCTTCTTCTTTTTTAATGATAAGAATATTGTT
>JBFHES010000107.1:0-14171 GCA_041584015.1 Bacteroidales bacterium | reverse complement strand
TTAACATACTAATTAGCATATTAAACGTTGGAACTAGCACAAATGCAAAAGGCCAGTTCCAACTAAATGAGATACCTAAAGGAAAATACATTATTGAGTTTTCCTTTATCGGCTATAACAAGCTCTCCAAAACAGTACTTGTAAACCAAGACACAAGCTTACAAATCATCAGATTAAAAAAGGACTTACTTTCCATTGAAGAAATAACAATTAGCGCTAATAAGTACGAACAGCTAAAATACGTGCCGGCAAGAATTGAAATTATACAAGCCAGGAGTATTGAAGAAAGCGCTGAACAAAGCACCACTGATCTGCTGGCAGCAGTTTCTGGCATCAACGTTGAAAACACCATGGGCACCTTTTCAAGCAGCTCAACGGTAAGTTTACGTGGCATGGGCGGCAATGATCAATCCCGCACGCTCATATTGCTGGATGGCATTCCGATAAATAAATCGGATGGTGGCTCGGTAAACTGGAACATGATAAACAAAGAGAATATTGATGCCATAAAAATCACCAAAGGTCCCGGATCGGCCAAACACGGAAGCAATGCAATGGGTGGAGTTATTGATATTATCACGAAACTCCCTAACAAAAAACTTAGCGGGAATTTTACAGCCAACTACGGAACCTACAACACAAGCAGCGGTCAAGGTAATTTGTCTGGCAAATTTCAACTACACAGCAATAATCAATTCTACTGGACCATAAATGGTTCGGCAAAAAAGAGTGATGGCTACATAACAGAGCTTGAGGAATACACTGATATGGATGACAGTATTATTGTACCAGTATTTCTGGAAGAAATAAACACATCGGCCAAGCTCGGCTACAAATATAAAAACAGGCATCAAGTAGAAATACTCGCCAACTACTTTGATGATATGCGTGGCAATGGGATTCATGTTTTCGACAATTACGGAGCATACTCGGAACACGACACCTGGTTTTCAGTGATAAAATATAACTACCGTAATAAGCGTTTTCTGGCACAGAGCAGCGCATTTCTATTGAATGAAAACTACCAACGCGTTTATGAATACATGCGCGAAGGAGAATATCAATTGTACGACGTGGATTCGAAACGTGCCGATAAAGGAATTAATATAGATCTGCAATGGACAGCTGCACAACACACCTTTAGTTATGGATTGATGGCTAAAAACGGTAGTGTTGCTGCAAGCGATACTTACTATACATCAACCGATATTATCAGTAATGCAGGTGAAATGAGCACCTATGCAATCTACCTTGAAGATGCCATCAATATCAGTTCACATAACATTCAAATTATTTTAGGACTCCGCTACGATAATGCCGATTTCAGCAACGGAGCCTTTAGCGTGCAAGCCCCATCTTACTCAATCGAATTTCTCAACGATTACGAAAGCTCAGTTGTCAATCCCCTGTATTGGTCGGCATGGAGTCCTAAATTTTCAATTCAAAAACGTTTCAGTTCCAACACCCGTATTTACACGAGTTATGGTCGTGGTTTTAAGGCGCCATTGCTGGATGATATGTGCAGAACGTCGAAATCGGCTGGTAGTTTTAAAATTGCAAATCCACACCTAAAACCCGAGATAGTTAACAATATTGAAACCGGCATTGATTACGAATTAAGCGAACACCTTTTAGTAAAGCACTCACTATATTTTACCAGAGGTAGCAATTTTATGTACATGATTAGTACAGGCGATTCGGTAAACATGGGATACAAAATTGCTCCTATCTACCAGATTGACAACATTAGTAAGGTGCATATTTATGGTATCGAAACTGATCTGGAATACAAAGCCAACAAAGCTCTTTCGGCATATTTAAACTACACCTACAACGTATCGCAGATAAAAGACCACATGCAACGAGATGCTGCCTCCGATGCTGATTTATCCAACAAGTACCTGACAAACATCCCAAATCATAAAGTTGCTGCAGGTCTTGTGTGGAAAAACAAAATTACAGACCTGAGCTTATCAGGCAAATACATTGGTACACGGTGGATTAATGACCAGAATATAATGGATGAAGAATATCTTAAATCGGATAAATTTGAAGATTACCTTTTGATTGACTTAAAAGCTAAACGCAAGCTCGGCAAAGGTTTTTCTGCTTCGGTAGCAATTAATAACATTTTCAATACGGTGTATGTAAATAAGAAACTTCAAAGAAGTCCGGGTAGATTTATTACAATTCAACTGGCCTACAAATTTAGCATCGACTAATTCATAAACACCTTCATATCATAAAAGCAAACCC
This sequence comes from Bacteroidales bacterium, assembly GCA_041584015.1. GTDB lineage: Bacteria > Bacteroidota > Bacteroidia > Bacteroidales > M50B96 > JBFHES01. Next base: position 11,915 of record JBFHES010000107.1, on the reverse strand, counting down.
TATACATTGTTATGAAAAAACCACAATTAAACACATGGCTAACAGCTATTATTGTATTACTCTGCTCTGGCTCATGCGACACTAATTCATCTACGAATAACAGCAGCTCAATCCATTTCGACTCAACAGATGCAAGCAACGATTTATTTGACAATGCCCCTAGTTTTGAACTTCCGATTGTAAATATATTTGTTGGAGGTGAGCTTGCCGATAGTGGATTGGTTAATTTCGAGAACCTACCATTGCGCTCTAAACTGGTTAAAGAAACCTTGCTAAAGGATGGAGCATCGCAGTTTGTTGGCGCCTATCGTTATGATGGCTATTCATTACATGATATTCTTAATACATTCATTTTACAAAAACACAACCGTAAGCAGTTTAAGCCAATGGTTGATGTATATGTTGAAATTGAAAACCCGCTGGGAGAGAAAGCGGTATTCAGCTGGGGAGAAATTTTCTATCCAAACGACAGACACGAAATTCTGCTAGCAACGCGCGTAATGCGCATTGTTCCTGTTAAGACAAAAGAACAATGGACACTTCCCAACCAGAGTAGAATTATTGTTGCCAGTGATTTTCATACAGAACGCAACCTAAGCAATCCGGTTAGGATTACGGTAAAATCATACCCCAAGAGCTTCGAAGTTAAGAAAGGCTTAAAACCACTATACTCCGACCGATTAAGCTTTCATAACAATAACGATTGGGACACCTGCATTTATACCTTACCAAGCCTGCAACTTGAATCGCAACGTACACTCTTTTACGGGCGCGGGCGTGGATTGCACAGTACCGAGACACAACAAGGGATCTATCTTAAAGATTGGCTGAACAACTACATTCCTGCAACAAAAGCCAAAATACAATCAGGACTCATCACCATTGTGGCCAAAGACGGATATCGGGCCGTATATAGCTATAGCGAAATTTTTAATCGAAACGACCAGTCAGAGCTTATGTTGTTGTGTGATCCTGAACTAACTCATAACGGAATATTCCGTGTTATTCCAAGTGCTGATTTCTTCTCAGACAGAGCAGTAAAAGGGATTTCTGAAATCTGGTTTACATCCGCCAACTAGTTATGACGATCACCAGCTTAATATATTCGTATTACGCCATGCTCTGTTTAACGGCCTGTTTTGCTGTAACATCCTTAATAAAAAAGTGGAGCCTCCCCAACTGGACAGGTTTCATTCCTTTGTTGCTAAGTGCCTTTGGTTTTATTGGAAGCTGGATAGTTGCTCAGCATGCACCGGTTTATGATAAACTTGCAGTTGTTCCTAACATCCTGTTTATCGTAATTCTTCTTGAAACAGTATTCAATTACAAGCAACTAAGCAAAAGCCCGGTTTGGTTAATAATCTTTATTATCACACTAATCGGACTTAATGAAACTCCAGAATTAAGTGAAGACTACTACATGTATGATAAATTATATGTGATGCTCTTCTTTCAATTACGAATAACCGCCATTGCACTATTTACATTTGCTTTGGTAGGGAACGTTAAAATTATGTTTGCCTATAACTTTGGATCAAGCACCAGCTTGCTGCATATTGCCCGTAATTTCACCTTACTGGGTGCCTCCATATTCCTTACCGCAGAGTGGTTTGGTTCTTATTGGTGTTTACTATGGTGGGGAGATGCCTGGCACTGGAGCACTGGTTTCTTTCTGGCTAGTTCAATGTTTCTCCTATCCATGATAAGCAGCCATTTACCAGCGAAGCACCACAACACAGAACTAAAGAGAACACTCTTTGCTATTATCCCCTTGGGCAGTATTATTATTTTCTATCTATTCTCACACTAATCCTATGCTCAAGTTTTTATCATCAATGCGATTTGCTTTGTGGATGTTATTGGCATTCATCACTTGCTTGTTGAGCGGCGTACTGCTTGCATCCAACGATCAGTTCCGTTCGGGCATAAAAGCAATGAACAACGAGCTAATTGTTAATTGGGTAATGAGCGTAGGGACCGAGAACCCTATAGCACTAGCGTGGTTGCTTGCCTTATGCCTTCTAGGTGCAATGCTCGCACTTAGTTTTATCTTTTGCACCATTACGCGACTGATACCATTTTTCAGGAAGAAACGAGATAGCAAATCGGCATTACTGCTTATTATTCATGTACTGTTTATTCTGATTATGGGCGTACATGTACTAAGCATGCTTATTGGAGAGAAGCATAGTAATGTGGAACTCTTACAAGGCGATGGTTTTGAATTTGGTTCGGGCTATCGTATAGAGCTCGGTACCATTAATTATGTTGATAAACGAGAAGTACTGAAATTAGGATACAAGCAAATGCGTAAGTATCATACCAAAGATCTATTTCATCCGGACGAGAACACGGTACAGATTGAACTATGGCATGACAATAAAAAAATAATGAATGACACCTTACGAATGCTTGAACCGCTCCGCTATAAAAACATTCAGGTGAGTCTTTCGTATTTTTTTGCGCCCAAACGCTTAGCTAAGGATGAAATAGGCGCCAAATTAGTAATAAGTATTTCATACTTCACCAAACTGTTTTTTACACTTTATGCGCTTGAGATAATAAGTCTGTTGATTTATGTTGCCAGAACCTGGCACGTGGTAGTAGAAAAAAAGAAAGGGTAATTCCGAAGAATTACCCCAAACAAGTTACCCATTCTTACTTATTTGCTCCAGACGATTTTCGTCCAGGATTTCAATTTGTTTTCCTTTAACATCAATAATACCACTTGCTGCAAAACTCTGCATTTCGCGTATTACACTTTCGCGTGAGGCACAAACAAGTGCCGATAAATCTTTACGGTTAAGTGGCAAGATAAATCTCTTCTCTTTGTACACATCTCGCAAGAAGTAAAGCAGTGTTTCGGCCAAACGGCCATCTATTTGCTTCTGATTATGATTTACAAATCGCTTAAAGTAGGTTAACTCTTCGCGACTAATATCTTTTATTATTTCAAGAGCAAAATTGCCATTATTCTCTATAAAATCTTTAAATACATTAATATGGATAAAACATGCCACCGTATGCTCTATGGCTGTTGCCGAATAATTATTAATCGTATCGCCAAACAAGTTTGCCAACCCCAGATAGGTTGGAGCCGGAATAATTTTCAAAATCTGATCCTTATCCTGCAATCCGCTCATGTGCACTTTTACCAAACCTGATTTGATGAAAATAACATGCGAGCTAAAAGAGCTTTGTTTGAATAACATTTCACCCTTTCTGAATTCAACTTCAACACAGTTTCTTTCGAGCACATCAAGTTCTTCAGGCCCTAAAATTTCCACCGCCTGCGATTTAAACTCGCACACACGGCATGATGAAAATTTATTAGTTGATATAGCACAGTTCATTTCTGACAATTGTTTGTGATTTAATTACCTAAATTACGCGATTAATTCCACTTTTATGATGATCTATAACACATTTCAAAAAAACATGCGAATGCTATAAATCCTTATTATTCAATATTTCTAATACAGATACCTTACAAGCTGTCCGGCATCAACCATGATTAAACGGAACATTACGCCGCCAAAAAGAATTAAAACTGCCGGAATAAATACCGGAATCTTTTTACCAGCAAGCTCGAAAATCTCAAACACAGCAGGAATCAATAATCCAATACCAACAACAAACACCCAGAATGACATTGTAAATTCACCACCCAAGAAAAGTTTAGCAGCTTCAATCTGAACTTCTGGTCCGGCTAAAAATCCCATGAATAAATGAGTGATTAGAAACAATTCAATTCCTATAAGAATAAGGTCGATCTTACTAAATAATTTTCGCTCGGCATGGTCCTTCGACATCCACATAATTGTTGCTGCTGCAGTTGACAAACCAGAAACCAGGAATAAAGGCCCAAGAATGGAAGTATTCCAGAGAGGTCGTGCGTTAAAAGCTGAAAGCAGTATACCTGTATAAACACCAAGGATTACAGAGAGCACGATTAATACCCATCCGCAAAACTTCTTGTTCTTGTTTACCCAATTCTCAATCCAGCTAAGCAAGGTATATTTCCAGTCCCAGTTTACTTTACCATCACCATCTACCGGCTTTAATACCAGCTTAAGCATTCGTGAATACATAGAGCCATCCCACTTTACTTGAGGTATTAGATCCTTCATGAACGTGGCAATCCAAATAAAACTTAATGGCGTAATTGCCATAAGTGTCCAGGCGCCCCACGACATTGGAGACTCTAATCTAACAGTTGTGTATAACTGCCAGAAGTATAATTGATGCTTTAAATCGAGGAATAATGCAACCAGACCAAGTATGATGGCAAATGGTGCGATAATGCTTGCCGCCTTAACAGCTGTTTTGTATTCATTCTCTTTGCCTAAAACAGTATATAATGCTGAGAAGAATAGCAATCCTGCAGCTAGTCCACCCAAAAACAAATAGGCTGGAATCTCCCAGTGCCAAATATGCAGGTAAGGATCTATGCCCTCATTCATTCTTCCACTAACGATAATTTCTTCTTTCATCAGTATAAATTTTTACAGATTAAGTTAATAGAGATAGAAAATTTGTGGTTTCGTACCGGTTTCCGGTGATAACACTTCCCACTTGCGTGTGGCAAGAATCTCCACAATTTCACTACCTGCATCATCAAGGTCGCCAAAATACATGCACTTTGTTGGACACACGCTAACGCAGAACGGATCCAGATCCTTCTCTACTCGGTGCGAGCAAAATGTACATTTATCAACATGCCCATCAGGATGGGAGAAACGCGCGTCGTAGGGGCAAGACTCAATACAAGCACCACATCCAATACACTTCTCCTCGGTAACCACAACAATTCCACCTTCCTCGTAATGACTTGCCCCGGTTGGGCAGCACCTAACGCATGGTGAGTTATCGCAATGGTTGCAACGCTCAGAGCGTAGCTCTAAAGTCAGCTTTGGATAAGTGCCGTCGGTTCGTTCAACAATCCAATCGCGTGCATAACCATGTGGCACATCGTTTTCAGTTTGGCAGCCTACAACACAATCGCAGCAACCTACACATTTTTTGGTATCAATCGCCATTGCATATCTCATGACTCAACCTCCTCTTTAGTTACCTTTTCTTTTTTGAAAGTCACAAAATTCCCACGTAAACCTGTACCGCCCATTAATGGATCAACAAGCACGTTTGTAATTAATTCTGAATCGCTAGCTCCTTTTCCGTGAGCGCGTGTTAGCTTCTTATTGCTATGTCCAAATCCATGGATCATATACACAGAATCGGGTCTTATTCTTTCCGTAACCCGGACTTTAATAGGGAATGATGAAACCACACCATCCTGGTTTTCAAGAAATACTTCTTCGCCGTTGCTTAAACCCCATTCGGCTGCAACTTTAGGATTAACCCACACCTTATTTTCCGCCATCATGTCGGTAAGGTTCGGATTATTTGAAGTACGACTAAAGGTATGCATAGGTGCACGTCCGTAGTTTAGTCGGTAAAAATCTTTTGGTGGTTGTGGATGCTCAGTATATACTGGCAATGGATCGAAACCTGCATCTAATAATTTCTGTGAATACAGTTCAATTTTGCCTGATGCAGTTTTAAAATGATAATCATCATAACCTTCGATGTAAAGCTTTTTCTCATCTACACCAAACTGAACAACTCCCTGTTTCTTCACATCTTCATAGGTCATTCCAATCTGGTCGAGCTGCCATCTAAGCACATCCTCGTAATCATTGTAATTAAAGTAATCGCCTAAACCAAGCTTAATACCTAATTGCTGAGCAATCCACCAACCTGGCTTTGAATGATATTTTGGACGGGCAGCCGGCACACGTATGGCTAATGTAGGAATACGGTTTTGTGCCACACGAATATCATCATGACGCTCAATGTAAGTACACTCTGGTAAAACAACATCTGCATATCCTGTAATTTCCATCGGCATGGTATCTACTGCTACAAGGAAATCCAGATTATTTATTGCTGCAATTGTTGCTTCGGTATCGGGCATGGTTAGCGGCAAGTTTGTTCCTGCAACCAACCAGGCTCTAATTTTTTTGTCGCCTTGATAGTCAGGCTTCGACGCATCTATTAACACATTAGTGATAGAGCTTTTTGCGAACTGATATTTGCCATCAGCCACATCTTTCCAAGCCCATTTTGGCTTTGGATAAGCAGGTGTAGGATAACCAGGCAGTCCGGTTTTTTGTGGAAAATAGATTCCACCTTTACGACCATATGCACCAAGCAAGGCATTCAATATAGCAACAGCTCTTAAGCGCTGTGTATCGTCGCCATACCAGGTTACATGTCGTCCCGGGTTAATAATTACGGCAGGTGCTGCATAGGCCATTTTCCTGGCCGTTTCGCGAATAACGCTAGCTTCAATATTAGTTTTCTCCTCGGCCCATTCAGGTGTAAATTCCTGTACATGTGCTTTAAGTTCATCAAAGCCTATGGCGTACTTTTCAATATATTCTTTGTCGAAAAGATTCTCGTTGATAATAACGTTGGTCCATGCAAGAAGCAGTGCCATATCAGTAGCCGGTTTAATTGGCAACCAAAAATCAGATTTACTTGCTGCTGTTGAGAAACGTGGATCAACAGTTATGATTGTCGCTTTTTTGTCAATAGCATTCGACATTTCCTGCACTTGTCCGTTGTGCATGTTCTCGCCAAGATGCGAACCAATTAACACCAGACATTTGGTGTTATCAATATCAAGTGGTTCAGGCGACTTAAGTGGTTTACCAAATGTTATATCAAACGCTTCCTCGCGCGGACCTTTACATTGTGCATAGGCAGGTCCGGCAATATTTTGTGATCCGAAAGCTTTAAGTAATTTATTAAAATGTTTACCGCTTGAGCCATGCTTAAAGAGTGCAATACTCTCTGCTCCGTGCTCTTCTTTAATGGCTGCAAATTTCTCTGCAATTACGCTCAATGCTTTGTCCCATGATACCGGCTTGAATGTTTCCTTTCCATTCTCGGTAACACGAATCATTGGCTTTTTAAGGCGATCTGTATCGTTATACATTCCTACACCACCAGTGCCTCTCGGACAAAATCTTCCGTTGCTATTTGGATCTTTGTCGTTACCAACAATTTTCCATACGCCTGAATCTTCTCTGGAATACACCCATCCGGCACAATTCCAGAAACAGACTTCGCAAAAGTTTGGATAACGTAAATATCTGCTATTTTTTAATCTTCGTTTCTCGCCAATCGATTGGGAATCGAACAGTGAGTTTGCAAAAAAAGCTGATGAAGCGCTAAGCGTTGTAATCTGTAAAAATTTTCTTCTTTTCATCGGATCATAATTTGCGTGTCTTCGCCGCATGTCTTCGTGCAGTTAGTATTGACATTTTTGAGCTGCAATCTCAAAATGTCTAACTGTGAAGAGCCTCGCGAAGGATAATTAAGTTTGCTTGTTTGCTTTATCCCCGTTAAGGGATAGAAAAATAACAGGACAGCATTGCTGCCCTGCTAACCGATTATGAGTTGGTTATTTTACAACGTTGTTGCCTTTAGCCACCCACTCGTAGACAGCACCGTCGTATACTTTAACATTTTTGTATCCAAGAATTGAGGTAAGTGCCATATAAACAACACCAGCTCTTACGCTTGAAGTACAATATAAAATGATTTCTTTATCAGCTGTTAATCCTGCTTTTGTAAACATAGCTTGTAATTCAGCCTTCGGTTTAATTGTACCATTTGCTGCTTTTACATCTTCAAAATGGAAGTTTACTGCATTCGGAATATGACCTTTCTTTTCCTCTTTACCTTCAGTTCCATTAAATTCGCCAACCGGACGTACATCAACCAAGATAGCTTTTCCTGCTTTTACATCAGCAATGTTTGCTAAGGCACCTGCATTTACTTTTGGAGTAAAAGTAGCTGGCTGAACTTTCGTTGGGTTCTTAGTTACCGGCTTTCTTCCTTTTTTCCAGGCCTCAATATTTCCATCAATAATTTTAACATTCTCAGCACCCATGTACTTAAGAATCCAATAAACACGACCTGCATATTTGTATGATCCAGCATCGTATAAAATAATTTGTTTGTCTGCAGAAATACCTTGTGCACCAAAAATAGCTGCTAGTTCATCAGCAGATTTTACGATACTTTTTACAGGCTCATTATTACATAAATCTTTATGATAAATATTCACAGAATTTGTAATGTGAACTTTTTTATAATCTTCAGGCTTAACGCAAGCAACGATTACTGCGTCAGGGTTCTTTATTAATTTAGCTGCATCTTTAACTGCAATTAAATCTTGTGTGTTACCGAAAAGAGGTAATACAAATATTAATGCTAATAGGTATAATCTAGTTTTCATTGTTTTGAATTTTTTAATCGATTAGAATTTAACCTGTAGTTGTACAAGGATATCATCGTTTTTCACTTCATTACCAATCTCAGCACGGTAACGATAGTTTACCTGAATTCTGGTCCAGTCGTTAAACCAATAGTTAACACCAGCAGTGATAATATTTTCTTCTGTATTTTCAAGATCCTTGTCGTAATCGAACATTTCGAATTTTACCACTGGCTGAAGATTCCATGGAGTCATGTATAATAATTGCGCATAGGCACCATCTCTTTTGTTTCCTAATGGCACAGGCTCAGCACCACAACCACCACCTGCAGCAGCATAATAATCACCTTCATCGTAAATATATTCTGCCTGGAATAAAATATTGTTATACTCTAACTGAAGTTCACCAGCGAATGATAATCTTCGGTCTTCGTTATTTACCGGATATCCGTAACGATAGCTACCACCAATTCTTAAGAACTCAAGTGGCTTAAATGTTAGGCGTCCAATAATGTCTTTTTTAGCGTTGTTATCTTCAAATAACAAACCTCTACCATTCATAATTGCTAAAGCATATTTTACTTTAGTATCGTTGTTACCACCCATTAACATAATACCCATGTCGCGCTGTGGAGCAACAAGTTGATCAGAAACAGAGGCACGTGTGATTGTGTGCAAACCAGAACATGAAGTATTTACTTCTTGTCCGAAAGGCTGCTTAAATGAACCTACAGAAACAGTAGCCCACTTGAATCGTTTGTATGAAATAAATGCATCGAGTAAATATGGATGACCAGTTGAACTAACAAACTTACTGTTTTCCATAACAACATAATATGAAAAATCGTAAGGGATATTTCCGGTTACACCAATTCTAGCTCTTTTAAATTTGAATGTATTTACATTCGGGTCGGTCATTTTATAGTCAAACTCAGGTTGAAAGAAACCAAAAAGTTTAGCGCCATCTTCATCGTTTGAAGGCTCTTCGCAACCTTGTGCAAAAGATGCTTGTGATAATGAGAAGAAGATTGCTACAAGTAAAAGCTTATAAATGTTTTTCATCTTAATTGTGTTTTATTGAAAGGGAGAAAGAAGGCACCTTGTAGGTGCCTTCAATAATTATTTACAATACTACTGGAAGTGATTTTGGATTTGAATCATAACCCCACTGATTTGTTACATCATCTTCAGGAGTTCCCCAACCTGCGTTGGTGTTATACATTCCGTTCATTCCAAACTTAAGGCTATAAGCATCATAACCTAAAACGTTTAGATAAGCACTAATTACAGCAGAAGTTTGTCCAGTGTAACAATAAGTTACAACTTGTTTTGCTGGATCTAAACCTAAAGCACTATCATCACCAATTAATAAAGGATTGATTCTGTAAGCACCAGCAATGTGTCCAAAAATTGTGTAATGTGACTCTGAGAAATAGTTGTTCACGAAATAGTCAGTTGGAGCATCAAGAACAGCGCTTCCACCTACACCTTTGAAACCTTCAGCAACAACAGCTTCAACTCTTTCTTTTAAGATAGCTTCACCATCTTCTAAAGTAGAACTAAAAGTAGCAGCTTCGTAAGCCATGTTTGCAGGAGCTGGCTCGTATGACCAGTTTACATTGTTATGACCATAGTCACCACAATTTGAATTCCAGCTACCAGCTAGGTCAGCATTCCAACCACTCATTCCCCACTTAAGAGCTTGAGCATCTTGGTAACCATATAAACGTAATAATGAAGTTGCATAACAAGCTGTTTGACCTGTGTAACATACAACTAAAATCTTCTTGTCAGCAGCAGCAGCAGCTGTAAGAATATCAGCAAAAGCAACATTAACCGCACCTTCGATATGACCATCAGCAAAGTTTTCAGCTGAACGAATGTCCATAATGTAATTAGCATCTAAAAATCCTTGTAGATCTGCCTCAGCAGGTGCACCGGTTACAAATTTTGCACCGTCAGCATTTTTAATTACATGGTCAAGATCCATGTCAGTACTTACAAGGTGATCTTTTAAAACAGAAACTGGATCAATTTCATCAACAGTCTCATCATCTTTACAACTTGTAAAAACAGCACCAACTAGCAAGAATGCGATTAAGTAAAACGATAACTTTTTCATAATAAATAAAAATTTAAATTAATAGATTGGATAACTTTAATAATGTATAATTTTATGATTAACATCCTCCATCATCAGAACCTGCACTAGCACCCATCATTGGAGCACCACCTGCAACTTCATTCTTTTCAACTAAATCAGGATAAGCAGCTTTCCATGCATTTACACCACCAGCAACATTTTTCACATTGGTATACCCCATGCTTTGTAATGCAGCAGCAGCTAGGGCACCACGGTGTCCTTTTTTGCAACACACAAAAATCAACTCTTCTTTTAGAGGCATGTACAACATCTCCTCTTCCCAATAAGATTCTTTAGCAATACGAAACTCGATTAAGCCTCTTGGAATATTAATAGCCCCAGGAATGTATGCATTGTTAAACTCATTTCCTTCACGCACATCAATAATTAAATAAGGCTCATCTCCTTCGTAAACCACTTTCATATCATCAACAGAAATTTCCGTAATTGATGATTTTACGCTTTCAACGAGAGCATCAACATTTTCAAACTGTTTGTTTGTAACTTTCGACTCACAACTGAATAACAAAATAGCTGCTGCAACAACTATAAATGAATTCAATATTCGGTTTCTCATCATGACTAATATTTTTTAAAATTTGACCTATACAAATCTTGCATTTGAAAAGTAAAATGTGAAACAAATTGGGATGATAGGTAATAAGCTTCTGGCAGTCATTCAATAGACTAAATCATGATTCAGATCATGTTTTTAGCTGACAAATAGTTATATTTGAACAATATTATTGGGGGAAATTTATGACTACACACAATGTTTTAACATCTTGTACCGTTTCCAGCTCGTCGTGTAGATGTTTCGAAAAACTCAGCGCAGAAGAAACAGAACTTATTGATTCAAATAGCGTTACCGTAAAATTTAGCAAGGGAGAATTCATCTGCAAACAGGGTACTTTTGCATCACATGTAATGCTTGTCATCAATGGTCTTGCCAAAATTTATGTTGAAGGAAAATCTGACAATTTAATCCTTAAAATCATTCCTTCGGGCAATCTTGTTGGACTAACATCCATATTCGAAGGGAACACCATTTTTCAATATTCATCTACCGCATATGTTGATTCTGAGATAAAGCTGATTGATATAAATGTGTTCAGAAAACTCATTAAAACGAACTCAATTTTTGCTTCCGAGATAATCAACATATTAACTGAGAACAATCTACAGATCTACGGCCGTTTCTTTTGCTTAACCAGAAAACAGTCGTACGGCAGATTAGCAGACATAATACTTTGCCTATCTGAAAGAATTTACAAATCAAATGAATTTGACTTGCATCTATCGCGTAAAGATTTGGCAGAACTTACGGGCATGTCTACAGAAAATGTGATTCGAATGCTAAAGAAGTTTAAGGAGGAAAAGCTTATTACAATTGAAGGCAAACAATTTCAGGTGCAAGATGTAGCTGCGCTAAAACGCATTAGCGAAAACGGCTAATCACACAGCATTTGTTTGCATGCAGCA
>JBFHES010000106.1:0-14397 GCA_041584015.1 Bacteroidales bacterium | reverse complement strand
TGCAAGTATTAACACTATTAATGCAACAAGTACTGCAAACCTTTCTGTAGCTGAATGGCTGGCCCCACAAGACGGTTGTGGTTTGAGCGCAGCTTCTACAGTAACTTGTTCATTTTGGAATAGCGAGGCTGGTGTTATAACTGATACCGTATATGTGAGCTATTCGAACGATAGTGGTGCTACTTGGGTTAATGAATTCTATTTAGGAACAATAAACCCTGGTGATACTGTCGACTACACATTTGCTACTCCTGCTAACTTCTCTGGTTTAGTTGGAAACCCACCAAACCAATCAGACTCAGTTTATAGCGTAATGTTCCAGATCTCTTTTGGCAGCGACGCTGACTCAACAGACAACATCTTGTCAAGAACAGTAACCAATGCAGTTCCTCCAAATACAGAAATCTTAACTTCTATTTCAGACATTTGTCTATACGGAATTCCTGCACCAATACCTTTAACTGCAGATCCTGTTGGAGGAACATGGTCAGGAGAAGCACTTACTTTTTATGTGATTGGCAATAATTTCCTTCCGGGAAACACAGTTCCTGGATCATGGGATATTTATTACAACTTTAACGACGCCGCGACCGGATGTACAGGTTCAGATACAATAACTGTCAACACTTACTCTGTTCCTGATGCCAATTTCACGAATCTTAGTTTCGAAGGATGTCAGTACGAGAGTACTTTCCTTACAGCCTCTCCAACAGGCGGTGAGTTTATAGGGTCATTCATTGATCCGGTAACTGGCGAATTCTATCCGCTTTCAGCAAACACTTACCCGCTTTCATATGCTTTTGAAGATGCAAACGGATGTAGAGATACCGCTTACACTAATTTTGTTGTTTGGCCAGAACCTAATGTTACACTCGACTTTAAAAGAGCTCTTTGTTCTGATGGCGACACTATTCATCTTCATGGTTTTCCAATTGGTGCTTCCGGTGTTTACACTGTAGATAAACTCACGAATCCGCAGGTAACTGACTCTATCCTGGATCCATCAGACTACACCGTAGGACAGCATTTTTTAGATTATGAATACACAGATGAACATTCGTGCTACGCGTACGCTTCTATGTCATTCAAAGTTTTCAATCCAACTCAGGCATCCATATCTGGTTTAGATGCTCTATACTGCCTGTATGATGATTCAGTGATGCTAACTGGATTACCAGCCGGCGGAACCTGGACCGGAACATCTGCTGATGGTTACTTTAACCCCAGCTCAATTGGTCAAAAAAACATTTCCTACTTATATCTTTCAGAATTTAACTGGCAAGGGAGTGTTGCCAAATGTGATGACACCACATTCCAAAGCACCATGGTTTACGGTTTGCCACAAATTGATTTAGCTACCAACTATACCATTAATGCATGGGGATTCTTATCAACAGCTCAACCTGACACAATAATCCTAAATGCTACACCTGGTTATCAAGGTTACTTATGGAACAATGATTCAACAGATCAAATTATTACGACTTTAGCAGGATACGGTGACTATGCTGTTACTGTTACCGATAACAACGGTTGTAATGGTTCAGACACCATTACAATTGGTGGTAACGACATTAAAATAACAAGATTGATCAGTCCGGTTTCAGATTGTACTCAGGAAGCAGGTCAGAAGCTTAAGTTTGTTGTTAAGAATACTGGTACTTGGCCAATATTCCAAAACAGTTCCATTACCATTAAATTCAGAACTGAGCAACAAAGTGTTAGCTCTGCTCCTTATGATCTTATTGGCGGTATTTTTCATCCGGGAGATTCAATTATTGTTGGTGCTGATAGTTTAACTAGTTCAACTTATAACATTGATCTAATAACTTTACAGGACACAACAATCTTCACGCTTTCAGCTGTATTAGAAAACTCATTAGGGAACCAACCAGAAGATGTTAATCGTAGCAACGATACATTAATTGCCATTATTGAGAATGGCGGTGAACCAGTGGTTAACTTAGGTGACGATATGGTAACATCAATGCCAGACACAGTAATACTAGATGCAGGCGTTTTTGCAGATTATGCTTGGAGCAATGGTGCACTTGATCAAGAATTAGAGCTTCTTTATACAAATGGAAGCGCGACTTACTGCGTAACAGTTACCGACCGTTTCGGTTGTGTGGCCGAAGATTGCATTAACATTCTTAATGGAATAACAGAAGAGGAATCAAGTTTTGAAACAATCAAAATTTATCCAAACCCGTCAAGCGGAATTGTTACAATTGAGGTAGCTAACAAAGATGCCAATGAATTGAACATCGACATCATTGATATTCAGGGAAGAGTTGTTGAGCATTTCAATTACCAAAGAGCAACAATACTTTCGAAAGAAGTTGATTTAAGCAAGTTATCAAAAGGTATCTATTATGTTAAGTTTAACAATACGATTGATACACACCAGGCAAAAATTGTTATTGAATAATACATAGTTTAAATATATTAGAGAACGCCTTGATTCGTCAAGGCGTTTTTTTTATGCCCGTAATCAGTCAAATATTAGGGCGGAAAAAAAATAATATTTCATCACTTTTATTCAGCTGAATGAATTTGATTTTGATAAATTTAAAGTTCTAAAAAAAAGTATATGGCAAAAGAGAAAGCCCCTAAGTATCAAAAATCTATAGAACAAGTAAACGTTGATTATGGTAAGGTTCCACCTCAGGCAATTGAGTTGGAAGAGGCTGTACTTGGGGCACTGATGTTGGAAAAAGATGCATTCGATAGTGTAGTTGAGATTTTAAAAGCAGATAGCTTTTATGTAGAGGCGCATCAAAAAATATATCAAGTTATTCTCGACCTCTCTGCAAAAGAACAAGCAATTGACTTGCTTACAGTATCCGAAGAATTAAGAACCCGTGAACAGCTAGATTCTGTTGGTGGTCCATTGTACATTACACAACTTACGCGAAGAGTAATATCCGGCGCCCATGTTGAATTCCATGCACGGATTATTGCTCAGAAATACATTCAGCGCGAACTCATAAGAGTATCCTCAGAAATTCAGCAAAAAGCATTTGATTCAAGCATTGATGTTAATGATTTGCTGGAATACTCTGAAATGGAACTTTTTAATGTGGCCGAAGGAAACATTAAAAAACAAACACAGAAGATCGGCCCACTTATCGATGAGGCCATCAAACAAATTCAAGAAGCAGGCAAGCAGGAAGATGGTTTAAGTGGAGTGCCATCAGGCTTTACAAAGGTAGATAGAATGACAGCTGGTTGGCAGCGTTCCGACTTGGTTATTATTGCAGCACGTCCATCAATGGGTAAAACAGCTTTTGTATTATCCATGGCAAGAAACACTGCAGTTGATCTTGGCCGTGGAGTTGCAGTATTCTCACTTGAGATGTCATCGCTACAATTGGTGAATCGTTTAATTAGTGCTGAAACAGAACTTTCAGGTGAGAAAATTAGAAACGGAAAACTTGAGCCCTACGAGTGGGTTCAGCTTGATGATAAGATTAAGAACTTAACGAATGCACCCATTTTTGTTGATGATACACCGGCCATCTCCATTTTTGAGTTAAGAGCGAAATGCCGACGTCTCTTAAAAAAGCATCCAATTGTGCAGATGATTATCATTGATTACCTGCAGTTGATGACAGCTGGTTCTGATAACAAAATTGGTAGTCGTGAACAGGAAGTAAGTATCATCTCAAGAAGTTTGAAAGCCTTGGCAAAGGAACTGAATGTTCCAATTCTTGCACTATCGCAGCTTAACCGATCAGTAGAGACCAGGGGTGGAAATAAAAAACCACAGCTATCCGACTTAAGGGAGTCTGGAGCAATTGAGCAGGACGCCGACCTTGTGGCATTTATTCACCGTCCGGAATATTACGGATTCGACACGGATGAAAATGGCCAATCACTAACAGGTATTGCAGAAATTATTATTGCTAAACACAGGAATGGTGCTGTTGGTGATGTTCGTCTGAAATTCCAGAAAGAGCTGGCAAAATTCTCCGATCTGGAAGAAGATGATATGGCGATTTTTGGTGGCGAACCAGACCTGGAACAAAACCGCACTTTTGGTTCAAAAATTAATGAAGAAGACAACAAGCCTCCTCAAACCGACGAATGGGGAAATACTGATATTAATGCAGCTGGATTTGGAGCAGACGCCCCTTTCTAAAATCGACAAAACAAAATGTAGGAATTTCAGTTATTGATGAAAACCTTTTGATATGAAAAAAATTGCCAACATACTAGTGCTATGCATCATCATGCTTCTGGCAGGGAAACAAGTAAATGCTGCCTACATGCTCATTCCAATGGATGAAAAACAAAAGGAGCATCTAAAAGCATACGGAATTACTTATTGGGTGCTACAAAATGGCATTGAGGCGGAATGGCTCCTTAATTACAGAGGCGGCAGTTTTATGATGAAGTTTTATAAAGACATTGAAACGGAATGTGTGATTAGGGGAGTCAGCTATGAAGTTATTGCTGATGTTCAGGCATCATTAATACTTTCGGAGATTGCCCAACCGGATGTAAATATGGATGCAGTTAAACTGCAAAAGCCACCGCGAATTGCAGTATACTCACCTAAAAACTTACAGCCCTGGGACGATGCCGTAACACTTGCCCTCACCTACTCCGAAATCCCATATGATATTCTTTACGATGAAGAAATGATTGCAGGTGATGTGTATAATTATGACTGGCTTCATTTACATCATGAAGATTTTACAGGACAATATGGAAAGTTTTATGGTGCCTATGGTCATATGCCTTGGTATCAAGAAGAGGTTGCCTCAAACGAAGCCATGGCAGCTAAATTAGGTTTTAATAAAGTATCAGAACTAAAACTAGCTGTAGCTACAATTATTAAAGAGTTTGTATTTAAAGGTGGATTCATGTTTGCTATGTGTTCCGCAACCGATTCATATGATATCGCCTTGGCATGTTCCCATACCGATATTTGCGCAAGCATGTTTGATGGCGACCCTGTTGATCCTAATTGTGAAAGCAAAATGGACTACTCTAATACTTTTGCATTTACCAACTTTAGTTTGGTGATGAATGCCTTGGAATATGAATTCTCGTCAATTGATGCTACACAAAGTCGCATGCGGAAGGTTAAAAAGGCAGATGACTATTTTTCATTATTTGATTTCTCTGCTAAATGGGATCCGGTTCCAACCATGCTTTGCCAAAACCACACAAAGCTGGTAAAGGGTTTTATGGGGCAAACAACAGCTTATAGAAAGGAATACATCAAGTCGCATGTATTAATTATGGGTGAGAATAAAAAAATTGGAGAAGCGCGTTATATCCATTCTGAATTTGGAAAAGGAACCTGGACTTACCTTGGAGGACACGACCCGGAAGACTATCAGCACAGAGTTGGCGAAGAACCAACTGACCTGAAGCTTTATCCAAATTCACCAGGATACAGACTGATCCTTAATAACATCCTTTTCCCGGCTGCTAAAAAGAAAAAGCTAAAAACATAAACAATAGTAAGTATAACAATTACTCCCTTCGTTTTCTTGAACATTATAAGTATAAAATCTATTTATACTTATACATTTGTAATTCTTATATTTACACCTACAATAAGGTTATTAAAAACACTATCAATTGAAATTTACAGAATTTGGTCTGGATTCAAGAATCCTCGAAGCCATAGAAATAATGGGCTATAAAGAGCCATCCCCAGTACAAGAAAAAGCAATTCCAGCCATTATGGATGGAAAAGATATAATTGCCTCAGCCCAAACGGGTACTGGCAAAACAGCTGCATTTTTACTCCCGGTGATACACCGTTTAATAAATTCGAAGAAAAAAGGAAGAACAATAAAAGCATTGGTAATTGTACCTACCAGAGAGCTTGCATTGCAGATTGACCAGCAAATGGACGGTTTTTCCTACTATACACCCATAAGCTCCATTGCGGTTTATGGCGGAAGCGATGCAAATACCTTCATCAAAGAAAAGCAAGCCCTGATTGAAGGTGCAGATGTTGTAATTTGCACACCGGGAAAAATGATTGCTCACCTGAATCAGGAATATGTTAACATTCAGGATTTAGAATACCTGGTGCTTGATGAGGCAGACCGTATGTTGGATATGGGATTTTTTGAAGACATTGTAAAGATTGTTTCATTCCTGCCAAAAACCAGATCGAACTTGATGTTTGCTGCAACAATGCCGGATAAAATCAGACAACTTGCACGAAAAGTACTTGTAAATCCACTAGAGGTAAACATTGCTGTTTCTAAACCAGCTGAGAATATTTTACAGCAAGCTTACATCGTTTATGAAGAACAAAAGCTTGGCTTGATTAAAACAATTCTTCAAGGAAAAAAGCTTAATAGCATTATCGTTTTTTGCTCAACTAAGAAAAACACCAAGCAGGTTGCAAAAATGCTGGTGAAGCATAAATTTAATGCTGAAGAAATTCATTCAGATCTCGACCAGAAAGAACGAGAAGAAGTTTTGCTTGGATTTCGAAATAAGAAAATAAACATTCTGGTTGCCACCGACATTATTTCGCGCGGTATTGATATTGAAGATATTGATTTAATAATTAATTACGACGTACCGAACGAGGGCGAAGACTATATTCACCGAATTGGTAGAACTGCACGTGCAGCGAGCGAAGGTGTTGCCATTACCTTTGTAAACAAGGATGAACAGTATAAATTCCAGCGCATTGAAAAATTGCTAGGTAGCGAGATAAGAAAAGAAGCATTACCGGAAGGTCTCGGCGAAGCTCCTTCTTATAATCCTGGTGGAGACAAGAAACGCTTTGGAAAAAAGAAATATCCAAACAAAAATTTCAAAAAGAAAAGAAAGCCACAGAACAAAGGAAATAACCCCAAAAGAAGCCCTGAGAAATAAGCCTTAAAAGCAAATGATTACGCGTATTGGTTTTAAAACCAAACAAGCGATTTTAGCCATGAACCTTATTCGTATCGCATACATAGTTCTCTTGTTGAGTATTAGTTCCTACTCAACTTTGCAGGCATCCGATCCTCCGGTTAATGACATGGAAACTTTAGCTTCGCCACTCATGCCATCGCAAAGTGCTAATATGTCGTTAACGCTTGATATGAATGCAATCATTTTCAACTTCTTCTTTCAGAATGACTTTCAACAGGGTGTTGGTGAAAATGGGACTATTTACACCAATGGAAGCATAAACTCAAATGTTCGCTGGGAATTGGCGTTTTCCGCAAATTCCGACTTTCAACATACACAGGGACAATACACTATCCCCGCCGATCAGGTAGGTGTAAGACTTACTCTTACAGGTAACTATGGCAACAACAAGATAAAGAACAATGCCAAGAATCACCCGAAGGCTTTACAACTTTCTGAGGTATTGCTATTAGAGCCCCGAAATAAGAATAAAAGCAATGCTGGAAACAATGCCGACATAGCTTTTACCATCTACTGGCAAATGGGCACCCGCAACGGAAATATGAATAATTTAAGTATTGATGGTGGCGCCTACCAATACGGACAATATCACACAAACGTAACTTTTGTATTACGCGAAGCCATGTAAGCTAACATAAATTCAAACTTTTTTATAGATACTATAACCCCTGCAGGAGTTTTGCGTAGACGCAAACTAAGTTTGCTAACAAAGAGCAAACAATTAGGATTAAGGGGCAAATAGGTGATTAAACATACATTCTTCATAATAGTGTTATTATCGCTGTTAATGATTTCAAAAATCGTTAACAGCCAAGCTATTGAGCACCCCGAAGAAATCAGCATTCAATTCATAAAGAAAGAGAAAGAACAGAATCCTGAGAAGATTTACCTTAACGTAGTTAAAGTCATTAACAACTCTGCTAAGGAACAAAAGCTAAAACTAAATGTGACTCCGCCTGCCGGGTGGAGCTTAATTAATGCCTTAAGCGAGCTTACTCTAAAGCCAGGACAAAGCAAACCCATCCCTATTCGAATTAGTGTTTCAAAAGAATCGCTTTCTGGTATTGATTATAAAGTGGCAATTGCAATTTTAGACATGAAAGACCAGCTACTATCAAGCGATACTTCATCAATAAAGCTGCTATCTAAAAGTGATTGGACCATGTTGGTCGAAGAGAAAGAATTCTTTTTCAAGGAAGATTCATCGATCATAAATTTCCCAATTCTGCTTAGCAATAAAGGGAATGTACAGGAACATATTAATGTAAAACTAGAGGCACGCAATCAGATTTTCGTAAAAGGTTTTAAGAATGAGATTGCCATTCATCAAGTAAAGTTAGCACCACAGCAAGATACCTTAATGCATGTTTTTGTGCAGTGTAAAAATGAATACAAGCGAGCTAACTTTAATAGTTCAGTAAGAATTACCGCCAGTAATGGCTCAGCTGATATAAATGATTTGGTTGTAGTATCCAGACTCAATCATTATTACGATAATTATCAGCAATCAAATTCACCGTTCCAAACCAGCATACGCATCAATAATCCGCATAAAAAAAATCAGCTTAAAACTCAGCTATTCAGCCGGGGAACTATCAATCTTAAAGAAGAACAAAGGATTAACTATGCAGTTACATTAGCCGATATTAATGATAAACAATACATGGCTGAGAATAACAACTATGATATTCTATACGAAACATCAGCCACAAAGCTTGGTTATGGAGACGCTTCTTCAGAATACACTAAACATGTAAATTTCGGTAACAGTCTTTATGCCACCTACGAATCTCAGCTGGATACAGCTAACACGCTTTCAAGCTTTATTTCCTATAATCCTATCGATAACCAAACTGCTGCTGTAGCAGGTCATAAATATGCGATGGGTAAAAATACAGCCACAACTGCCTTATCAAGAACAAGAGACGATCAGTTTGGCATTTTCACCAATGCAGCAAGCTCTTACGGTAAATATTCGTTAAGTAAAAACAACAGAATAGAGTATAATGTAAACGTGCTTAGTCAGGAAAATGAAGCGAGAGGGAAGCTTAAAGAATCAGGCTATGCGCATACCCTTTCTTACACAGGCAAGCTGATGAACAACATTGGAATTCAGGCAAGCAACTCCTACGGTACCAGCAAGTATCCCGGTTCAGAACGCGGCCTGTTTTTACTCAGGACCTTACTCAGTTATGTATTCCCGCAAACAAGATATTCGCTACAGGCAGCAACCAGCAAAAGCTCTACAAATCCGATTTTATATGATCAGGCCATGAATGAGCTACCTTCTATTCGTCGGGATATTAGCTCTTATAGTCTATCGCTTAAATCACCAATAAAGCGTCAATTTTCATTTTCCATTGGTCCCGATTACAGTGAAACAAAGGCGAACAACAGCGCATTTAACGAAACAAATGAAAATGACTTGGCCATTAGAACTTACAGTATGCGCGCCAACTGCAGCGGAAGTCTTAAACATTACAACTATACAGGTTCCTTTAAGCTTGGTATTTCTGATAACGACTATAGTCAGCAACAAACATCAGACATTGACCTAATGACAAAAATTGAAAATCAGACTTCAGGTGTCATGTTTAAATATGTGAGTGGAATTAAAGGTGCAGGTAATGGCACAAGTGCCATTGAAGAAAACACCTTAAGCATATCTCCATTTTTCAGAAAAAAATTCCTGAACAATATCAATCTCGACCTTTCATCATCATACAAATACAATTTTGGCTACAATAGCGGAAGGGCTTTAGTAATGGCTCGTGCGAACATGGCGCTTAAACACAATTGGTCGCTAAATATTTACTCAGCACTTGACTGGCATGTGGATAAGCTTGTTCGCTTTAACAATGCTAGTTTAAGCAGCTTAAGCATTAATCTTACAAAAGGGCTGGGCTCAAACACCAGCACAGACTATTATGGTTTGGAGCTGTGCTTTTTCAAAGATGATAATGGAAATGGCATTTTTGACGAAGGCGAATCTGCAATTGAAAACATGCTTTCATTAATTGAGCGATCTGGTACTTTACCAAAATCATCTGAGCAAGTTTTAGTTAATTCAGAGAAAGTAAATTTCAAATTCATTTCGCTTGTTTCAAACAAAAACGGTGAAGTTAAACTTGAACATATGCCCGAGGGCTTCTACACGGTAAAGGTAACCGCACTACAAAACCTTAGTGGTTACTTTAACTTTAAGGGTAACGAGCATGAAATAATGCTTAGCGAAGAAACCAAGCACTATTTCCCCTATGAAAAGGCTGGAAAGATCCACGGAAAGCTTATCATAAAAAGAGATAAGTTTTCGAGATTTGGATTAGCTAAACCAGAAAACATTAGAGTGGTGGCTAGAACAAAAGATGGCAAAGAGTTTTCAACATTGACCGGACGCAATGGAAATTACACCATATTTGTTCCTCAGAATGCAGCATATACGGTTACTATAAATAATCCGTTTGGAGAAAAATTTACAGAACTTAGAAATGGAGTCACAGCCAATCTCACCGAAGATGAGAATAAAGAGGTGAACTTTATTTTTAAAGAAAAGGGAAGAAAGATTAAATACAATTAAAAAACAGAATAGAAACAATACACTATTACTAAGCAATTATCTCATGAAACGTATCGCATTATTAACAATTATCCTGGCAATTTTTACAGCAAGCAATTTATTGGCACAGCAATTTGAAGTTACACCATCAAAAATGATGTTTCAAATTGAACCGGGCAATTCCGGAACAGCATACATTACTGTAATAAACAAGTCGAATACGAAAAGAAGCTACATCATTGAAACATCAGACTGGACCGTTGATCAATCTGGAAAGATTGAATATGTCGATATATTCCCAAAAAGAACATGTCAGGAATGGATGAATATCACACCTGCCTTCTTCGACCTGGGCCCGAATGAAACGGAAAAAATTGCCATTAACATGAACGTACCTGATACAGCTCTGGCTACAAAATGGGCAATGTTATTTGTTCGCGAGGCGATAGAGCAAACATCAGCCATGGCAGCCGACAAAGAGTTAAAGACCGGTATTACCATAAGCCCGAGTATTGCAGTTTATGTATTTCAAACACCACAATCCAATAATGCTATAAACGCTACTGTTCAAAACTTAAGCAAGTACGAAGCAGCAGAAGATACCACCCAAAAGGTGCAAGCCATGGTCACTAATAGTTGCGATAGAATACTTGAATGTAAGGTATTTCTGGAAATTGTAGACTTACAAACAGCGGAGGAAATTTCTGTTGAGGCAGTCGAAGCTCTTGTTCTTCCCGGTGTAACAAAACCATTCATTATTACTTTACCAGATGGACTTGCCGCCGGATCATATGATATTACAGCCTTGCTGGATTATGGCAACGATGCCGAATTAGTAGCAACCCAGATGTTGCTGGAAATAGAATGATAAAGCAGAGTTGAATAAATAAACATACCTGATTGTACTTAGAAACAAAATATATGAAACAACATTATACCGCGCTAATAGTGTGCTTGTTATTACTTGCAAGTGGCACCGCCATTGCGCAAAGATCAATTGACACAACTTATTTTGAAAACAGTACCATCGCCAAGTCTATATTCGAGTATGTCATCAAAGATGGCGAAACCATTCGCGATGGTTTTTTCAAATACTATTATCCGGATGGCAATCTAAGACAATATGGATTTTATGAAGACGGGCGTTTAGATAGTACCTGGAATTTATATACAAGACATGGTTTTCGACATAAAATAATTCAATACAAAAACGATCTTCGAAATGGCGCTTTTGCGGTTTACTATCCTAATAGCGAAGTACAACAAGCTGGCACCTATCGACATAACAAACTTCATGGCGAGGTAATAAACTTCTATGAGAATGGCCAACTAATGGAACTTGCTCATTATAATAATGGTCAATTAGATGGAATGGCCGAAGGATATGGTCTGGACGGAAGTCGAAGTTTTCGATTTATATTTAAAGACAGTTTGCACAATGGTCTTTACGAAATGTATTATCCTGATGGCACATTAAAAGAAAAAGGGCAAAAATACGACAAGCATTTTGATGGTCAATACAACTCCTATCATTTAGATGGAACTCCGGAAAAAGAGATGACCTATAAAAACAATCAACTTATTGGCAGCTACAAAACCTATCATGCCAATGGAGCAAAAAAAATAGTCTGTTTCTACGAGGAAGGTGAGATTATTGGCAACTGGTATGAATATTATCAGAACGGGCAATTAATGGAAAGCGCTACCTACAAAAACGGGATGAAGAACGGCAAAGGATTATGCTATTATCCAAATGGGAACAAATATGTAAAAGGAAAATTTAAAGACAACGCCTTTGCTGGCAGATGGAAACTCTACCATGAGAATGGGAATCTAAAACAAACCGGAAAGTACAAAGCAGGTAAAGCGTATGGTAAGTGGAAATTTTATCATGAAAATGGTAACCTTTTGAAAAAAGGAGAGTATGTAGATGATAACGAAAATGGAACATGGCACCACTACTATGAGAATGGTAATTTAGAAACCATATGTACTTATAAAAGTGGTAAATTAGAAGGATTAAGTTTAACTTATAGTCCTGAAGGAGATTTAATAAAAAGCGTATCGTATAAAGACGGTGAGCCAATAGCAAATTAAATGCAACTACTCCTTCAGAAAATTGAAGAGAGTATTGAAATTTAAATTAACCATAGCTCTATTACTATTCTGGTGCACACTTAGTGCTCAGGTTGACGACAGCAAGCAAGTTCAGCTAACTGTTCAGCTTAATTCATCCATGGTTTTATCAATTGATAACGATGAACTCCTTTTCGAATTCACAACTTTAGAGCAGTTTACCTCGGGAATAGAGTCAAGCCTTGCCAGCCAAATAAATGGTTCGGTAAGTGCAACCTGTAACTGGAGTTTGGCAATAAGATCAACCGAACCAAGTCTGAACCATAGCGACGGAATAAACACAATGCCTCTTGATTTGGTTGGTTATACCGTAGCCTTAACCGGAAACTATGGCCCAGACAGAATCACTAATTACGCAGCAAGTGATCCGATAGCACTAAACACCAACGGGACAACCGTTCTTACAAAGGGCACAAAAACAAATGCGGGAAGTTCTACCAGCAACGCTTTCTCCGTCAACTGGGAAATGGGAACCACCAATGGTAACATGAATAATGTTTCGGTGCTTGAAGGTGACTACAAAAAAGGGCAATACTCTACTAATATAGATTTCATTGTAGCTGAAATTTTATAATTCAGATTCTAGCGCTATTTTTATGCAAAATATGAAAAGCAGCGCATGAACCAGGCTATCTCCTCAATTGTATTCGTCGAAAAAGACTTAGACTCCGTTAAATCCATCTTAGAATTTCTCTCTACAAAATTTAAAGCAGTTTACACTGCCTGCAATGCACAGGAAGCCTTAAGCGCTTACAAAAAACATCAACCAAGTATTGTACTTACAAATTTGGAGCTACCAAACACAGATGGTCTTTCACTAATAGAACAGATTAAAAAGCAAGATGCCCATGCTCGAATAATTGTTTACTCTTCAGTTACCGATGCCTCAACGATTGTCAAAACACTTGAACTTGGAGTGGTTGGCTATTTGTTTAAGCCATTTAACAAAAACAAGTTTGAACAATTAATTGATAAAATAAATACTGAGTTAGCCTCGCAGCACCAAAAGGTAGAAAAAGAAAAGGAACGTATTAATCATGAGCAGCAATACAGATCGCTTTTCGAGACAGCTCCAATTGGTATTGTTATCATTAATAAAGCCGGACAAATTATAGATGCAAACAAACAATTAATCAAAATCCTAAGAACTGACAACCATTTTATTAAAGGGGATAATATTTTTGAGTTCACGCCCTTTATACGCTCTGGATTTACAGCAGCCTTTATGCTAAGCATTGAGAAAAATGCCGTAATTACCCGACAATACGAAATCATAACAAAGCAACGCGATAGGATTCACATCTCTTATCAAATAGCTCCAATAGTTGTTCAAGGCCAGACAACTATTTATCAAGCAATAGTTGAAGACATCTCCATGCGGAAGGAGGCTGAATATCAAATCAACTATCAAAAGTCCTTGCTTGACTCTGTACTCAATAATATTCCTGATTTAATATCATACAAAGACAGTGAAGGCAAATACCTTGGAGTGAATAAAGCCTTTGCCGAGTTTGTTGGTAAAAAAGCGAGTGAGATTAATGGCAAGATGGCTCAGGATATTTTTAATGAAGCAACTGTAGAGCATTTTATTAAAAACGATAATCGAACCCTAGAAAATAAGCGTAAAAGCAAATACAAGGGACATCTAAAAAACAAGGATGGACAAAACTCATACTTTGAAACGATCAAAGCTCCATTCTACATTAATCAAAAAGGTCTACTTGGAACGCTTGCAGTGAGTCGTGACATTACAGCAAACATTAGCCATATCAATGCGCTTAAATACAGCGAGGAGCGCTACC
>JBFHES010000105.1:0-14520 GCA_041584015.1 Bacteroidales bacterium | reverse complement strand
GGTATACAAGTTTGCACCCGATTTTAAAGGTACACCAGTGGAGGTTACAAATGGGCATTATGGACCAGCTGATATTTTTGTTGCTCCTGGTACTCAAGAGTTGGTCGTGCCAAATTTTTTATCCAATAAAATTGATTTCGTAAGTATCGCCGAAAAATCAATTGAGGATACTATGAATCCATATGGAATAAAAATTTATCCTAATCCGGCCGTTAGTAATTTTATGGTAGACTATAAACTTGAATCAAATTTTAAAGTTGACATTTCTCTGATGTCGAAAAGTGGAAGAAAAATTCAGCAGCTAGAGTTCGATGAGAAAACTCCTGGAAATTATTCTTTAAAAGTTGAATTAAAAAACTTAGGAATTGAGAAGGGAATTTATTTTATAAAAATAATTATTGCTGAAGATGTTTTTATGAAAAGGATAATTGTGCTTGAATAATTCAGAAAAATAAAATAAGATTCCAAAAGCCGATTATTGCTGTCAATAATCGGCTTTTGCTTTGTTGATCGTTTATTTTGTCAGTTGTATTTGTTGGTGCCCTTATTTGTGTTTTTTAGCTTTATTTTTGGCGGTCTGGTTGGTGGTGATGTAATTGCCTTTGCTTGGTGTTGATGTGGCTAAAAATAGCTTAACAAAGAGTTGGTAAAATTTGGCGGTGTTGAAAATTTATAGTATTACAGGCTTCTGTTCAGCTTTAGGGTAAATCTCCATTTTTTATTTTTCCAGATTTCGCCTGCGTAATCGATACCAATTCTTGTGTTTTTTTCTATCGTAAAATCTATATTATTTTCTTCGCACCAAATTTCTTCTGTCGAGTCAATTCTTAATCCATGAATTGATTTATTTATTTGTAGAGCTCGCGTTAATTTACCCGGTCCATTATAATTTTCAATTCCTCTAATTAGCACGGCTTGTGCTTGGTTTTTAGTCCCGGTTACAAAATTCAACATCCAGTACATTCCGTAAATTAGATAGATATAGATATGACCGCCATCGGCATACATTATTTCGGTACGTTTTGTTCTGCCTTTACTTGCATGACATGCCAAGTCTTCTTCGCCTCTATAAGCTTCTGTTTCAGTAATTACGGCGTGAATAATAGTGCCGTCAGGCATGCGTCTTACCAGCTTTTTGCCAATGAGTTCCTGTGCCACAATAAGCACGTCTCTTTGAAAGAATTCTTGTGTTAAGCGCATGTTGGTTTTATGGTATAAAAAACGGAGCATCATATACAATGTGCTCCGCTGGTATTGAATATTAATCTGTTTTAATCGCTAATCTTTGCTTTTAGGAATTCCCTATTGAATCTGGCAATATGTGCGATGGATATGCCTTTTGGACATTCCACTTCACAAGCTCCGGTGTTAGAGCAATTACCAAAGCCCAGTTCATCCATTGATGCAACCATACTTTTTGCTCTTCGCTTTGCTTCAACTTTCCCTTGAGGTAATAAACTGAGCTGTGATACTTTAGCCGCAACAAAAAGCATTGCAGATGAGTTTTTGCACGTTGCAACGCAGGCGCCGCATCCAATACAAGAAGCTGCATCCATTGCTTCGTCTGCTACTTCTTTGGAAATAGGAATTGCGTTTGCATCGGGAATACCTCCGGTGTTTACAGAAACAAAACCACCTGATTGTAAGATTTTATCAAAAGCACTGCGGTCTACCATTAGATCCTTAATTACCGGAAATGATCCAGCACGCCAAGGTTCTATGGTGATTGTTTCGCCGTCTTTGAATTTACGCATATGTAACTGACAGGTAGTGATATCATCATCAGGACCATGCGCCCGTCCATTGATGAATAAGCTACAGGCTCCGCAAATTCCTTCGCGACAATCATGATCAAATGCTATTGGCTCTACCTCTTCTTCTATCAATTGTTCGTTCAAAACATCCATCATCTCAAGAAAGGATGAATCTGCTGATATATCTTTTATTGGATAGGTTTCGAATTTTCCTTTCGAACTTGCGTTTGCTTGCCTCCAAACCTTTAAAGTCAAATCCATGATATTTTGTATTTAATTAAGCTAAATTAAGTTTATAACTATTTGTAGTTACGTTGTTTAACCTCTATTTCTTCAAATAGCAAAGGTTCCTTGTTTAATACCGGTTCTTTATCTTCACCGGCAAATTCCCAGGCAGCAACGTAAGTGTAATCAGAATCATTTCGTAATGCTTCACCTTCCGGAGTCTGGAATTCCTCTCTGAAGTGACCACCACATGATTCTTCGCGATGTAAGGCGTCACGTGCCATAAGCTCGCCAAGTTCAATAAAGTCGGCTACTCTCGTGGCTTTTTCAAGCTCCGTATTAACTCCTTCACGTGAGCCTGGAATACGCACGTCTTTCCAGAATTCAGCTTTCAGTTTTTGTATTTCTACAATTGCTTTTTCAAGTCCTTCCTTGTTTCTGGCCATTCCTACGTTGTCCCACATAATGTGTCCTAAACGCTTGTGGAATGAGTCAACTGACTTGCTTCCTTTTATAGCAAAAAGCTTATCGATCAATGCATTGATCTCATCTTCTGTTTTTTTAAATTCAGGAGCATCTGTAGACATCCTAGGCGTATGAATTTCATCAGCCAAGTAGTTCTGAATGGTATATGGAAGAACAAAATAGCCGTCGGCTAAACCTTGCATAAGCGCCGATGCACCAAGCCTGTTTGCTCCATGATCTGAGAAGTTGGCTTCGCCAATTGCAAATAGTCCAGGGATGGTTGTTTGTAATTCATAATCTACCCAAACACCGCCCATACTATAATGTATAGCAGGATAAATCATCATTGGTGTGGAGTATGGATCTTCGTCTACAATCTTCTCGTACATTTGAAAAAGGTTCCCATATCGTTGCTCAATGGCATCTTTCCCAAGTCGTTCAATTGCTGATTTAAAATCGAGATAAACAGCTAAACCTGTTGCTCCTACTCCAAATCCAGCATCGCAGCGTTCCTTTGCAGCACGAGATGCAACGTCGCGTGGTACAAGATTACCAAAGGCAGGGTATCTTCTTTCAAGGTAGTAATCTCTGTCTTCTTCTGATAACTGACTAGGTTTCAGTTCGCCTTTTCGAATTTTGTCAACATCTTCCTTTTTCTTCGGAACCCAAATTCTTCCATCGTTACGCAAGCTTTCACTCATAAGAGTAAGCTTTGACTGAAATTCGCCATGAACAGGAATACATGTTGGGTGAATTTGAACGTAACAAGGATTGCCAAAGAATGCACCTTTTTTGTAGGCTTTCCAGGCTGCTCCTGCGTTCGAACCCATTGCATTTGTCGAGAGGAAAAATACATTTCCATAACCGCCAGTGCCAAGCACCACAGCATGGGCAAAATGCTTTTCAATTTTGCCAGTAACCAGATTACGAACAATAATTCCTCGCGCTTTGCCATCTATTATAACCAGATCCAATAATTCCGTTCTTGGATGCATTGCTACTGTTCCGGCTGCTATCTGACGGTTTAAGGCTCCATAAGCACCAAGTAGTAGTTGCTGTCCGGTTTGTCCTTTTGCATAAAAGGTACGGGATACCTGAGCACCACCAAATGAGCGATTGTCAAGCAATCCACCGTATTCGCGTGCAAATGGAACGCCTTGCGCTACACACTGGTCTATAATACTATTACTTACCTCGGCCAAACGATGAACATTGGCTTCGCGCGCTCTGTAGTCGCCACCTTTAACAGTGTCATAAAACAAACGGTAAACGCTATCGCCATCATTGGGATAGTTTTTAGCTGCATTAATACCGCCTTGCGCAGCAATACTATGTGCTCTTCTAGGACTATCCTGATAGCAAAAGTTTTTTACGTTAAATCCCATCTCGCCTAGAGAAGCTGCTGCCGAGGCACCAGCAAGTCCGGTTCCCACAACTATGATATCAAGCTTACGCTTGTTTGCAGGGTTTACAAGCTTTTGATGAGCTTTAAAGTTGGTCCATTTCTCAGAAACATGACCCTTTGGTATTTTTGAATTAATGTCACTCATATCTTTCTAATTGAATGATCTACTGTTAGGTTAAAAGAAAAAATAGTGGAATAATTGAAAAACCACCTGCAATTACTACTGCGTAGATTTTTCCAGCAACGGAGAGTCTTGTTCTCCATGGACCATTACTTAGTCCGAGACTTTGGAATGCTGACCAGAAACCATGAGCTAAATGCAGACCTAATAGCACAGAGCCAGTAACATAAATAGCTACGTACCACCAAATCTCAAACTTGGCTACGACCAATGAATAGGTGTCATGCATGTGAACGCCATCAACAATAGTTTCTTCAACTGCTCCCTCGCCACCAAACTTCAATTTTAGGTAAAAGTTGATGATGTGAAGTACAAGAAATGATAATACTGTTGCACCTAAAATGTACATGTTTCGTGACTGCCAGGAACTGGAGTTAGAGGCATTTTTTGTGTCGTACTTTTGTGGTCTGGCACTCTGGTTTTTAAGGGTTAAAATTGATGCATAAATAATGTGCACAATAAACCCAATGCCAAGCAGAGGCTCCATGATTTTTATAACTGGATTGGTTACCATAAAGTGAGCGGCGACATTGTAGGCGTCGGCTCCAACCAGTAAGAATAGATTAACTGTTAGGTGAACCAACAGAAAAACGATGAGGAAGAGACCTGATATGCTCATAATTAGCTTCCTTCCAATTGATGCGCTAAAAATATTACCCATAAGAAATTATTAATAATAAATTGTTTATCTTGCGTTTGTAGGTGTTGTTACAACACATTCACAAATGTATATTTTTAAATAAGTTTACACAATCTTACCCCTTATATTTGCAGGTAATTTAAAACTATTCTAAATGCGATATGACCCTATAGATTCATCCTTTTTTGCTGGTAATAGAGAAAAATTGCGTAAGCGATTGGATCCAAATTCTTTAGTAATTGTAAATGCGAATGACGAAATGCCACGTAATGGCGATCAATGTTACCCTTTTAGACAACATTCTGATTTGTTTTATCTTACTGGTATTGAGCAGGAACAAACGGTGTTGATACTTTCTCCTGATGCTTCTGAAATTCATCATCGTGAAATATTGCTTATTCTTAAAAGTAGCAAGGAACTTGAGACTTGGGATGGGCATAAGTTAACATTGCAGGAAGCACAGAATATTAGTGGTATCCACACCATATTATATGTTAACGATTTCGATCATTTAATTCAAAGCCTGCAATACGAAGCGGAAAATATTTATTTAAATAATAATGAGTATCCAAAGTTTCTAACGTCAGTGCCATCTAGAGATCATAGGCTGGCCATGAAACTTACAACTGCCTACCCTTTGCAAAATTATAGGCGATTAGCTCCAATCATGTGGGAGCTTCGTAGTGTAAAAGAGCCTGAGGAATTGGGATTAATTAAAAAGGCTTGTGAAATTACTAAAACGGCATTTGAGCGTGTTTTACGAGAGATAAAGCCTGGTGTTTATGAATATCAAATTGAGGCTGAATTGAACTATGTTTTCTCTGTGAATGGAGGGACAGGTCCGGCTTATCAACCAATTGTTGCTTCTGGCAAGAATGCTTGCACTTTGCACTATGTTACCAATAACGATGTTTGCCAGAATGGTGAGTTGGTGTTGTTGGATTTTGGTGTCGAATATGCTAATTATGCATCAGACTGTTCGCGTACAATTCCTGTAAATGGAAAATTTACCAATCGACAAAGAGATTGCTATAATGCCGTGCTACGAGTTTTTAAAAAAGCCCGAAACATGCTCGTACCCGGTAATACCATAAGGAAAGTGAATAAGGCAGTAAATCAACTTATAGAGGATGAGCTAATTGGTTTAGGCTTGCTAACAGCAAAGGAAGTAAATCAGGCCAGCGGAAAAGAACTGTACCTTAATTATTTCATGCATGGTACATCACATTTTATGGGTTTAGA
The DNA here is from genome assembly GCA_041584015.1 of Bacteroidales bacterium. Taxonomy (GTDB): domain Bacteria; phylum Bacteroidota; class Bacteroidia; order Bacteroidales; family M50B96; genus JBFHES01. The sequence goes on along the minus strand of JBFHES010000105.1, from coordinate 8,608 downwards.
CGTTCATGATCCTGGCGGCAAGGATTTGGAGTTCAAAAAGGGGATGGTTTTAACCTGTGAGCCAGGAATCTATATAAAAGAGGAAGGAATTGGTATTCGAATTGAAAATGATATTTTGGTTGATGATGTGCCAATAGATTTAATGGAAAATATACCTTTGGAAATTGAAGAGCTGGAAGCTTTCATGAAAAAGTGAATAATGTATAACAAATAAAATATAAATTTATGTTTAATAAAGAAGTATATGTTGCAAGAAGACAGAAACTTATGCAGAAGGTTTCTGATGGATTGATTCTTATTTTAGGAAATAGCGATGCAGCAATGAATTATCCTGCCAATACCTATCATTTTAGACAAGATAGTAACTTCTTGTATTTTTTCGGATTGAATCATCAGAATTATGCAGGTGTTTTGGATGCTGAATCAGGTGCGGAAATGTTGTTTGGCGATGATGTTGATATTGATGATGTAATTTGGATGGGACCACAGCCAAGTTTAAAAGAAAAGTCGACAAAAATTGGAGTAGCTGAAACGTACAAGTTTTCTGCACTTAAAGAGCTTATAACAGATGCTATTAGCAAAGATCGTAAAATTCATTTTCTGCCGCCATATCGTGCTGAAAATGTGCTATTGTTAGAAAAGCTAACTGGCATTAATCACCTTAAAGTTAAAGCAAGTGCTTCGGTAGAGTTGATAAAGGCTGTAGTTAGTTTGCGCGAAATAAAAGATGAGTTTGAAATTGCCGAACTAGAGAAGGCTGCAGCAATAGGTTATGAAATGCATACAACCTCCATGCGAATGGCCAAAGAGGGTATTATTGAAAGTCAGATAGCCGGGCGTATTGAAGGAATAGCCCTAGGTCATGATGGCAAGGTATCTTTCCCTGTAATTTTATCTGTACATGGCGAAACACTTCATAATCATAACCATGGAAATACGCTTACCAATGGACGTATGTTGTTAACCGATGCAGGTGCAGAAACACCAATGGGGTATGCATCTGATTTTACCAGAACCTTCCCTGTTTCTGGTAAATTCACGCAAAAGCAGCGTGAGATCTATGAAATAGTTCTTGAGGCAAATAATAAAGCAACAGCCGCAATTAAGCCTGGAGTTAAGTACCAGGACATTCATTTGCTGGCAGCCAAAGTAATAGCAACCGGACTTATTAAACTTGGATTGATGAAAGGTGATGCTGATGCTGCTGTTAAGAATGGTGCTCATGCCATGTTTTTTCCGCATGGCTTAGGACATATGATGGGCTTAGATGTGCACGACATGGAGGATCTTGGTGAGAACTATGTTGGATATGATGAAGAGACACAACGAATTGATCAGTTCGGAACTGCTTACCTGCGTTTGGGTAAACGATTGAAGGAAGGGTTTGTAATTACTAATGAGCCTGGAATTTACTTCATACCTGCTTTAATTGATAAATGGTATAACGAAGGAATAAATCATGATTACATCAATTTTGATAAGGTGAATGAATACAGAGATTTTGGTGGTATCAGATTAGAAGATGATATTCTTGTAACCAAAGATGGCAGTAGGTTGATAGGAAAGAGAATTCCAATCACTGTTGATGAAATAGAAAAAATAATGAACGAATAAATTTCCAAGGCCGCTTTTAGCGGCCTTTTTTTATTGATCATACTCAGCATAAGAATGCATAAGAAAAGCGTTGCAATTGGTGCGTCCCGGCATCCCTATTATATATATGGTAATGGCACTCCCGTATTGCTGCTACATGGCTATCTCGAATATTATAGTATTTGGGAGGTCTATGCTCAAATGTTATCGGATAAATACATGCTTATTATACCCGATTTAAATATTAGGATACCTGATGGGGACGACTACATTGATTATGTAGCCAGGTATGTAGATCACATACGTAAGCAATTGAATATTAGTGAGCTTATTATTGTTGGACATTCGCTTGGTGGGTATGTTGCACTTTATTATGCTCGTAATTATTTTTCAACCATTAAAGCTCTTTTTTTGCTGAATGTAATATTAAGCGCAGATCAACCTCAGAAAAGTGCTCTCCGACTCCGCGAGATAGAATTGTTGCGGAACGGCGCGCAGAAAAGTATTGTACAGTTCGGTTTAAGAAGATCATATTCAGCTAATTTCATAAGAAATAATACTGCGTTATTTAAAGAAAATTTGAGTTTAGCAATAAGTCTGAATGTAGAAGTCCAGATTAGTCAGATTACATCAATGATTCATAGAAAAAACTATATGAATTGGCTTTTAAGTAGTTCGTTACCTTTTATTGTTTTGCATGGATTTGATGATCAAATCTTAAATTCGCTCCAAGTGCGAAAGGAACGGAAGGTGTTTGGTGATAAAGTGCAGATAATCAAAGGAGAAGGGCATGTGATGCCCGTTGAAAATCCCTTGCTAGTGGGTCGAGAAATCGTTAATTTTATTACAGATGTAGATGTATGAGTCTAAGTTGTTGAAAATAAGTCGTTAATGAGGTGTTGTTTTTTGAAAGTTATTTTCTTTGGTGAACTTAAAAATAGTGATAAAAGCTGGTCTTAAAAAGGGTGTTCACCCTTCTATATCCTCGATTAAATCTAAGATAGCGATAGAGAAAATTTAAAGAAAGCAGGTTGTAATTTTCAAATTTATTTTTTATGTTTACTCTTTGATAAGAAGGAATGTATTAGCGGCCGGAAAAAGAACAGAAATAGCAGAATAACTTGCTTGCTTGCAGGCATGTAGTATTCTGGGTCGAGATTTATTGATTTGGTTAATTTAACCGAATTGCTAGCGGATTGGATTGAAATTCGCTGGTTTCAGTATAAAAAAGGAATGAAAAAAGTAAATAATATATATCACGAAATAAATAATAGTAATAATCTAAACTTAAAACTATGAGAATCTCTACTAAACGAAGTAATTTGCTTTTTGGCAAATTCTCAAGCTCTAAAGTAAGGATGCTGGCTCTGATTCTGCCAGCGATTTTATTCTCTTTAGGGGCCCAGGTAAGTCATGCTCAAATTACTGCGAGCATTGATGTAACCCAGGAAATTTCTTGTACTGGAGATGGCGACGGACAGTTAACTGCTGTTGCTGTAGGAGGTACAGGAACTTATACGTACGCATGGAACACTGGTGTGACAAATGATTTGTTGTCCGGAATTCCTGCAGGAACGTATACTGTTACAATAACAGATGCTGGTAATCCTGGAGATAGCGATGTGGCAACATTAACTTTACAGGATCCTCCGGATCTTGCTGCTACAATTATCGTTAATCAGCAGATCACATGTTTCAATGCCTGTAATGGTGAGATTGAAATTGTTGTCGATGCTACTGATACCGGAACACCTCCATACACATATGCATGGGGAACAAGTTCTGTTACCACAGCTTTAAGACAAAATATGTGTGCTGGTGCTTTTAGTGCAGTTGTACATGATGCTAATGGTTGTGAGGCTGATCCTAGTCCAACCGTAGTTTTATCAAACCCTGCAAAAATCAACATTTTCGAGTCAGTAACTGATGTTAACTGTTTCGGAGCTGATGATGGAGCAATCTCTGTAAGTTTAGGTATCCAAGGTGGAGGATTTCCTCCGTTTACATATACTTGGACAGCTACCAACGGATATACAAATTCATTGAGCGGTAATAATTTTGCTGGCTCAATTACAGGCATTGGCCCTGGTGACTATACATTGGTTGTACAAGATGCAAACAATTGTCAATCTACAGAACCTGCATATACTGTGCTTGAGCCTGCTGGAATGACAATTACTGCTACACCAACTCCTGTAAACTGTTTTGGTGCCTTTGATGGTTCAATCGATTTAACAGTAACAGGTAATGGTGCTTTCCAATATTCATGGTCAGGACCAAATGCTTTTTCTGCAATAACTGAAGACATTTCTGCTATTGAAGCTGGTGATTATACGGTAACAGTAACAGATGCTAACGGATGTACACAAACGGAAACAACAACAGTTGGTGCAGCGTTCGAGTTAATCGTAACTGATGCAATTACAGATCTTACTTGTAATGGTGTTAATGTAGGTGAAGTTGCTTTAACAACATCAGGTGGATCTGCACCTTATTCTTATTTATGGTCTAATGGTGGAACTCTTGCTACTATTTCTTCATTGGCAGGAGGAACTTACACAGTAACAATTACTGATCAGGCTGGTTGTATTTCAAATAAGCAATACACCGTTCTTGAGCCATCAGCAATTAATATTGTTCAATCTATCACTGATGTACTATGTTTTGGGTTATCAACCGGAGCAATTGACTTAACAGTTTCAGGTGGTACACAATTCTTATTCCCAGCGGAACCATATAATTATGCATGGGCAACAGGTGAAACAACTGAAGATCTTTCTGCTCTTGCAGCTGGATCATATGAGGTTACAGTAACAGATGCAAATGGATGTACTGCAACAGAAGCTTATTCTGTAGATCAACCAACTGCTGTTCTTTCTGCAACTATTGCAGGTAGTGCTCTTAATTGTGCCGGTGATAATGATGGTACAGTTACGGTTGTTACAGCAGGTGGAACAAGTCCTTATACATATTTATGGTCTTCAGGCGAGAGCTCTGAAAGTATTACGGCTAAAGTAGCTGGAACTTATACCTTAACTATTACTGATGATAATGCTTGTGAGCTAATTGTTTCAGATGATGTTACTGAACCTGCTGCGCTTACATTAAGTGGCGTAGAAACTGGTTTAAGTTGTAATTCTACAAATGATGGTTCAATTGTAACTACAGTTGGAGGCGGTACTGGTGCTTATACCTATTTATGGACTGGCCCAAGTATTACAGTTGCAAATGAAAATAATGCAAATTTAACTGCGCTTGCTCCTGGAACATATGCAGTAACTGTAGAAGATGTGAATGGATGTTCAATTAATGATTCATGGATTGTTAGTCAGCCTGTAGCAATAACTGTTTCTTCAGAAGTTGTTACTGATGTTGCTTGTAATGGTGAGTTAACAGGTAGCATTAGTTTTGTTGCTGCTGGTGGAGTTGCTCCTTTAACAGTGAATTGGAGTAATGGTGCAACTGGTGAAACAATTAATGGTTTAGCTGCTGGAACTTATACAGCAACTATTTCAGATGCTAGTACTCCTGCTTGTGAGTTGGTATCACCTTACATTGTTAATGAACCAGGTGCTGCTTTATCTGCATCAATTAATCCTGTAGCATTAACATGTTATGGCGATGATGGTACAATCCCTCTAGATGTTAGCGGTGGAACTGGCCCATTTACATATTTATGGTCTCAAGGTGGAACAACTCAAGTTTTACAAAATCAATTAGCTGGAACGTATACAGTAACTGTAACTGATGCTAATCTCTGTACTGTTTCTGCTACAGGTGATTTAACTCAACCAGCTGCATATAGCTTGGTAGGAGCACCAGTTGATATTACATGTTTTGGTGCTAATGATGGTTCTATTGCAACAACGGTTGCAGGTGGAACTGGAGCATATACATATTTCTGGACTGGTACTAGTGTAACAGGTCTAAATGAAACTGATGCTAGTTTAGCATCTTTAGAGGCTGGAACTTATGCGGTAACAGTTAAAGATGCTAATCTATGTGAATTAACAGATACTTGGACAATTACTGAACCAACAGAAATTGTTATTGGTGCTGCAACAATTGTTGATGTAGATTGTAATGGTGCCTTAACAGGTAGTATTTCGCTTAGTGCTACTGGCGGCGTTTTACCATTAACATATTCTTGGAATGGTGGTACTTACACAGGTGCATCAATTTCTGGTCTTGGACAAGGACAATATGACCTAGTTGTTTCAGATGCCAGCATTCCTGCTTGTACTGCAACAATGTCATATATTGTTAATGAGCCAAGTGCAGCTTTAACAGCATCAATTAATCCTGTAGCATTAACATGTTACGGTGATGATGGTACAATCCCTCTAGATGTAAGTGGCGGAACAGGCCCATTTACATATTTATGGTCGCAAGGTGGAACAACTCAGGTATTACAAAATCAATTAGCTGGAACATATACAGTAACAGTAACTGATGTTAATGGATGTACCGTTTCTACATCAGGTGATTTAACACAGCCTGCGGAATACTTGCTATCAGGAACTCCAACAGATATTACTTGTAATGGAGCAGATGATGGAACTATTGCAACAACAGTTGTTGGTGGAACCGGCGCTTATACATACTTCTGGACTGGTCCAAGTGTAACCGCACTTAATGAAACAGATGCTAATCTAAATGCATTAGCTGCTGGAACATATGCTGTAACTGTTAAAGATGCTAACTTCTGTGAATTGACAGATGACTGGACAATTGCTGAGCCTGTAGCTATATCAGTTTCTTCAGAGCTTGTAACTGATGTGGCTTGTAATGGTGAGTTAACAGGTGCAATTAGTTTTGTTTCTGCCGGTGGAGTTGCCCCTAGAACAGTAACTTGGAGCAATGGCGATACAGGTGAATCTATTACAGGTTTAGCTGCCGGAGCATATACTGCTACTATAACTGATGCTACTTCTTGTACATTGGTATTACAATATGTAGTTGCTGAACCTGGTGCTGCTTTAACAGCAAGCATCAATCCTGCAGCTTTAGCTTGTTACGGAGCTGTTGGTTCAATTCCTTTAGATGTTCAAGGTGGTACACAATATCCAATAGTAAATGTTGGAGATCTAGCTTATGATTATTCATGGAATACTGGTTCTTCAGATCCTAATCTAAGTGCTCAGCCAGCTGGAACTTATACCGTTTTAGTTACTGACGCGAATGGATGTACTGTTTCTGCAACAGGTGATTTAACTCAACCAGCAGAATATCTTTTAACAGCTGTAGCAGTTGATGCTTCTTGTAATGGTGCTGATGATGGTACAATTGCAACAACAGTTGTTGGTGGTACTGCTCCATATATCCATTTATGGACTGGTGCAAGTATTACTGCTCTAAATGAAAATAATGTTGATTTAACAGGACTTGCTCCTGATACTTATACACTTAATGTAAGTGATGCAAATGGTTGTCAGTTAACTGATAACTGGACAATCAATGAGCCGAGTGCAATTACCGTAAGTGCTACAATCTCTGATTATAGTGGTTTTGGTATTTCATTCTTTGGTAATAATGATGGAACTATTGATTTATTAGCTGGTGGTGGAACTGCTCCATTAACTGTAGCTTGGACTGGTCCTACTTCTTATACATCTACTGATTTTAATTTGTCAAATTTATACGCTGGAACGTACTTCTATACTGTAACTGATGCTAGCGCAACAGGTCCTTGTATTGTAACAGGTTCTGTTGTATTAAATGAGCCAGGTGGATTTACTGTAAGTTATGATAGTCAGGTTGATGTTCTTTGTAATGGATTCTCAACCGGATCTATTAATGTAACTGTTGATGGTGGTGTTGCACCATATACATATGCTTGGGAAGAAGTTTCAGCTCCTGGTGTTGTTTCTACAATTGAAGATCCAACAGGATTGCCAGCTGGTGAGTACTCAGTTACAGTTACTGATGCAAATGCAGTAACTACTGTTCTTCCAGCAACAGTAACTTTAACTCAACCATTATTACTTGATGCATGGATTACTCCAGAAGACATTACTTGTAATGGTCTTGATGATGGTTACATTCAGGTAAATGTTGTTCCTGGTACAGGTACTGCACCATATACTTTTAAGTGGTATGCTGATCCAAACCCATCAATATTCTTCTTTGAAGAAACTGATCCTTTAACATCTACTACCAATAACAACCTGACAGCAGGTAATTATGGTGTTAAGATTGTTGATGCAAATGGTTGTTTCGATACATGGACTGCTCCAATCGTTGAGCCTGCTCCAATTGTAATCACAACAACTTCTATTTCATCATTCTCTGCAAATAATTATACTATTGAGTGTTATGGTTTCAATAACGGTAGTATTAGTGTAAGTGTTTCTGGTGGTGTTCCTCCATATACTTATGCGTGGGGTAATGGTTTAAGTACAACACCTACAAATAATAATATTGGAATTCCAACTTCAGTTTTATCATATTCTTATGGTCTTACTGTTGAAGATGCTGATCAGTGTGAGCAGCAAGAATTATGGAATATTACACAGCCTGCTGCAATTACTGCAACTGCAACTGTTGTAAGTGATGTTTCATGTAATGGTCTTACCGATGGTGCTGCTGATGTTACTGTTTCTACTCCGGGTACTTATACTTACTCTTGGAATAGTGCACCGTTTGTTGCTAACTCAGATGTAAATGGATTAGCTGCTGGTAATTATTGTGTTGTTGTTAAAGACGACATTACTGGTTGTAGTGCTTATGATACTGGTTCTGGCGATCCAGCTTTACCTGCATCATGGAATTTCACTATCACTGATGAAGCTCATACCTTTATTATCCCAACTGCGGGTGTTACTATTGGTGGAGAAGCTCTTCAGGCTGGTGATTATATTGGAGCATTTACTCCTGCTGGTGTTTGTGCTGGTTATACAATGGTAACTGGTGCACAGACAATTGTTCAGGCATGGAGAGATGACCTATTCACTACTAACCCTACTCCGGTAGAAGGTTTTGTTGATGGTGAATTAGTAAATTGGAGAGTCTTCAG
>JBFHES010000104.1:0-14533 GCA_041584015.1 Bacteroidales bacterium | reverse complement strand
CGAGGATAGTTATGTGACAATTGCCACAACACGTCCGGAAACAATTTTGGGCGATACCGCAGTTTGTGTACATCCGGAAGATGAACGATTTACTCACCTACATGGCAAGACTGTTATTGTTCCGCTCGTAAACCGTGAGGTGCCAATTATTCTTGATGAGTATGTTGATCGCGAATTTGGTACCGGTTGTTTAAAGATTACTCCTGCTCACGACCTGAATGATTATGAGATTGGAAATAAACACAATTTGGAGACCATCGATATTTTCAACGATAATGGAACCATGAGTGAGGCTGCCGGCATGTTTATTGGCAAAGATCGCTTTGAAGTGCGTAAGCTGATTTTAACAGATCTGGAGCAAGCAGGTAACATGGTTAAGATTGAAGACTATGTTAACAAGGTGGGATATTCAGAAAGAACTGATGCCGTAATTGAGCCAAAGCTTTCGATGCAATGGTTCCTTAAAATGGAGGATCTTTCGAAGCCTGCTCTTGATAATGTGATGAACGATAACATCAAGTTATTTCCACCAAAGTTTAAGAATACCTATAAGCATTGGATGGTAAATGTTAAGGACTGGTGTGTGTCGCGTCAGCTTTGGTGGGGACACCGCATTCCTGCATATTACTTGCCAAATAGCAATGAGTTTGTTGTAGCTAATAATATTGATGATGCTGTTAAACTGGCCATCGAGAAAACTGGTAATGCAGATTTAAAGGCTGCCGATTTACGTCAGGAGGAAGATGTACTTGATACATGGTTCTCATCATGGTTATGGCCAATTTCTGTATTCGATGGTATTCGTAATCCAGATAACGAAGACTTTAAATATTATTACCCAACCAACGATTTGGTTACAGCTCCTGAGATTCTATTCTTTTGGGTGGCACGAATGATTATTGCCGGATATGAGTACGCAGAAGAGTTGCCATTTAAAAATGTTTACTTAACAGGTATTGTACGCGACGATCAGCGTCGTAAGATGTCCAAGTCATTGGGGAACTCACCCGATCCGCTTGAATTGATTAAGAAGTACAGCGCAGATGGTGTGCGTGTTGGTATGTTGTTCTGTTCTCCAGCCGGAGGCGATCTTTTATATGATAACTCATTGCCGGAGCAGGGGCGTAATTTTGGTAATAAAATATGGAACGCTTTCCGATTGGTTAAGGGTTGGGATGTTGATAACGGTATTCCACAGCCCGAATCAAGCATTAAGGCCATTCAATGGTTCGATGCAAGATTGAATCAGGTAATGGAACAACTAAATGATCATTTTGATAAGTTCCGCTTATCAGATGCATTAATGACTGTTTATAGATTATTTTGGGAGGAGTTCTCATCATGGTACCTCGAGTCAATTAAACCTGCTTATCAGAAGCCAATTGATGGAGAAACCTATAAGGCAACAATTGTATTTCTAGACAAGCTTCTTAAATTGTTACATCCGTTTATGCCATTTATTACCGAGGAAATTTGGCAATACATTGATGAGCGAAAAGAAGGCGAAAGTATTATGATTGCTGAAATGCCACAACCTGTTGCATACGATGCAGACTTAATTAATTCCTTTGAGTTATTAAAGGAAGTGGTTACCACTGTTCGTAAAGTTAGAAACGAAAAGAACCTGCCGAACAAAGAGCAATTGGAGCTATTTATAAAATCTGATGGCGATGTTTATAATCATGAGTTTGATTCTATTCTGGCGAAGCTTGGATTCTTGTCAGCTATTAAAATGACAGAAGCTAAGGTTGAAGATGCCGTTTCATTTCTTGTGAAAACTGCTGAATATTATATTCCAATGGGCGGCCTGATAGACGTTGAAGAGGAATTAAAGAAAATGGAAGAGGAGCTGAAATACCAGCAAGGTTTTCTTAATTCAGTAATGAAAAAGTTGAGTAACGAGCGCTTTGTAAGTGGAGCTCCGGAGAAGGTGGTTCAGATGGAGAAAAACAAACAAGCAGATGCTGAAAGTAAAATTGCCACTTTACAAGAGCGTATTGCTGGATTGAAGAAATAGTTAAACTATGATATATTAAAAGCCGGATTACCAAGCAAATTACTTGCAGCGGTAATCCGGCTTTTTAATTGGTGCTAATGCCTTGTGTCATGTCAATGGTTTTCTTCGTAACTTTAAGCAAACTCTTTAATGTGGCATTCAATCGCTTAATTATTTATTATCATTCGGGCACGGGCAATGCATTAATGGCCGGACGCTGGGCCATTAATATAGCCCATTCGTTGGGGCTAAAAACGGAGTTATACTCAATCGATCACGACTATCAACCCAATCTTTCAGATGTGGATGAGAATACATTAATCGGTTTTCACTTTCCAACCCACGGCTTTAGTTTGTCGCCGGCCATGTTTAAGTTTATTCGGAAATTCCCGAAGCAAATGCCCTGCAAAGTGTATTTGCTGAATACCAGAGCAGGAGGTAAGTTTTTTAAGTTTTTTGTACCTGGTTTATCCGGGGCAGCCCAGCTGTTGCCTATGTTTCTGCTTAGAATTAAAGGTTATACTTTGCAAGGTGCCTTACCGCTTGACTTGCCATCGAACTGGATTTCCTTGCACCCGGGACTGGGACCAAAAATGGTGCAGTCAATTGTTGAGCGCAGGAAGCTGCTGGTAGATCGTTTTATGAGAAAAATTCTTGCCGATGAACGAGAGTTTTGGCGCTCACTTATTTATTTGCCCATAGACATAATGGTGCTTCCCATTGCGGTGTTGTACTTTTTTATTGGTCGGTTTTTTCTGGCAAAAACATTTGTGCATACTCATAAATGTACCGATTGCAATTTGTGTGTAGAGGAATGTCCGGTTGGTGCAATCAAACTGGTTGGCGGTAAGCCCTACTGGACCTATAAATGCGAGAGCTGCATGCGTTGTATAAATATCTGCCCACACAAAGCTATTCAAACATCACATCTATTAGCCTTTATTGGTGTGTTAATCGCTCAGGTTGGCTTTACCTTTTTGATAATGCAGTATGTGCCCTGGTTAAATTGCATAAACTCGACCATGTTAATCTTCATTATTGACAGCTCTTTAATGCTTGCATTCTTTTTTCTCATATACTTCATCCTGCAAAAGCTGTTTAAATATAAGGGCTTTGGTCGATTGCTCGAGTTAAGCTCATTTACTTATTATTGGAGACGCTATTTATTTCCTGGTGTAAAAGCAAAGGATTTCCATCAAAAGAATTAATTTAACAAGCTAATATTTTTGACCAATTCAAATTCAACTTTATGAAACAAGTCCGAAAGATTCTAATCATCAGCATCGCTTTGTTTTCAATGCTGTCATGTAATAACGAAATCAACTATACTTATACACACGAAACTGATAAAGCGTTTCCTGTGTTGGAGGTGGAAGGGTCTTATTATGATATTGGATATGCGGTAGGCTCAATGTTTAAAAACCAGATTTTTAATATGCTGAAGCAACGGAACGATTGGTTTGAAGGCTTGAGAGAAGTTGCAGGAGAAGGCGAGGGATCTATTTATCAGAAATTGTTAGATAAGGCTACCGAGCATTATCCACAATATGTAGAAGAGCTGGAAGGAATGGCTGAAGGTTCGGGAATCCCATTTCGAGATATTTTTATTCTGAATATTAAGGCAGAGTTAGGTGCTGCTCCATTTTTGGAGAAAGAGGAAGTGCCCGGTTGTTCGAGTATTTACTTTATTGGCGAAGATGGCAAGTTTCTGATGCATAATGAAGATGGGCACCGAGCCTTTACAGGTGGAATGTTTATTGTAAAAGCAACGCCGCCATCAGGAGTCAAGTTTATTGCTTTATCCTATCCGGGCATTATGATTGGCAATGGTCCTGGTTTTAACAGTTTCGGGATTGTACAAACTACAAACTATATTGCTGCCACTCAATGGGAGATAGGTATTCCACGATATTTTCTAAACAGAGCAGTTCTTGAAACCAAAACAATTGATGAAGCTATTGCCGTGGTTAGCAACAAAGACAGAGCTTTTGCCTATCATCATAACTTGGGTGACTTTCATGCTGACTATTTGCTATCGGTTGAAGTAACACCATACCGGGTTCAGCAATTCGAGCCTAAAGAACATTACTATCATACCAATCATTTCTTAATGCCAGAAACAGTGCATTTTCCTCAGGAGATGAACTATGTGAATAATTCATCGATAAGCAGATTTGAAGTCCTGTATGAGAAATTTTATGCGCTGGATGGCGACAATGCGACCTTTAAGGATGTGTTGCCATTTTTAGCCAGTCATGATAATCCACCATTTTCACCATGCAGACATCCGCAGGATACCATTGCCGGAACCACATTGGCAACAGCTGTGTTCGATATGAACCGTGATGCCATGATGATTTTCAAAGGGAACTTGTGCGAGTCTTTCCCAGCAGGTAACATGACAGAATATAAATTAAGCGATTTTGATGAAGCTATTATTGAATAGCTCGCCAGCTTAGTCTTGCATTAAAATTTGTTTTCTCCGTGCTTAAAGATTTACCAGTAAAGTTCCAGGTGTTTTTAATATCTGCCTCTTGTGAATGTAATTCAATATCTTCCTTTGGTTTAATCTCATGCATGAAATCGATTTGTACAGTATCAACTTCAAATGAGCTATGAATGAAGTGATCGAAGGAATCTAAGATCCAATCGAGATATTTGCTGTTGTTCACATGTTGATTTAGATCAATATCGGAATGCAACACTTTTATCTTTCGACCTATTTTGGATTCTATCACCTTTAGTCGTTCTAGTTCGTGATTAACAGCATGTAAATCATTGTTCATATTTCTGAAATGCTCCACTAAATCTAATTTCTGAGGTCGCCGGGTTTTGTAGTTGATAATGATCCAGTAAGATGAGCCTCTGGCAATCACATTGCCCTGTTCGTCCTTAAATAGAAAGTCGCGCATGGCAAACAATTTGTTTATTCCTTTGGGCCATGTTTCAAGTGTAATTGTTTCATTCCACTCAGGGTAGCGCTCCACCTTAAGATATAATCTTGAAAGCACCCAAAGGCAATCTGTTTGTTGTAAATGTTCAAAACCAAAGCCTAAATGCGATGCATGATGCCAGGCTGATTCTTGCATAAAACTGAACATTGCTGAAAGCCTTAGTTTTTGATTGAAATCTGTATGGTATGATTTAACAATGTACTCGTCCGTCCAAATTGACTTTATATTCTCTGTATTATTCATGGTTTTTATTTTTGTATTCGCCTTCGTTTTATTGGCGTTCGTGAGCTAATTTAAATATTATGCAAAAAGATCTAACTGTTTTGGCTCTTTTGCTTCAAACATTTTCATGCTAGTTGGTATTTCATGCATTTTACATAAGTGATAGAAATGCTTGTCAAGTTGCATGATGTTGTTTGCCGGACAAAAGTAATCATCACCAAAGGTATTTACATATTTTTCTTTAATGCCGGGAAATAAACGATCGAGTTCATGATAATAGTATTCTCGCTGTCCATCGCGCTGTGTCATACCCATCCAGCCCAGTATATATTGTGCTTCATGCTTTTTTGCCAAGCCAACTAGACTACTGATGTTTTCTTCGCTATCCGTAATAAAAGGTAATACGGGCGTGAGAATCATTCCTGTATAAATTCCATTTTTGCTTAATTCATGCATTGCCTTAAAACGTGCGCTGGATATAGGTGCTCCCGGCTCAAGTTTTTTCGAGAGCGCATCATCAGCACTGGTAATTGAAAACGAAACGGCCGCATATGTTTTGGCAGTTTCTTTAAGCAGGTCAATATCGCGGAGTACTAGATTACTTTTTGTAATAATGTGCACCGGATACCTGAATCTGTTAATCACCTTAAGTGCTTCGCGGGTTAATTCTCGCTCATCAGCAATTGGCATGTACGGATCGTTCATGCTGCCAAAACTTATGGTGCCTTTAAGCCGCTTCGATTTAAGTTCCTTTGTTAACAATTCAATAGCATTCTCCTTGATAAGAATGTCTTTGAAATTTTGGATACCGTATACATTCGAGCGCGAGTCGCAATAGATGCAAGCATGCTGACAGCCCCTGTATAGGTTCATGTTGTAGGTAAGACCGAAATAGGGCTCTGGCGCATTTTTAATTTTCGATAAGATTGTTTTTGCCCGAATATTTTTGATCATATGCAAAATTAACCATAAGAAATGTAAATCAGAAATGCTTGTAAGCGCACCGGGCGATGTGACGAATGTCAACTTTTAAGAAAAAAGTTAATCGGCCTGTTTAGCTATAAATATATTATTAATAGTTATTTTTAATGATTCTCAGCGAAAGGCACTGAAAACTATTTTGTATCACAGTAATCATTTGTATATATGATTTCAAGATTAATATCATTCTCGATAAATAACAAACTTATTATCGCATTGCTTACGCTCGGCTTAATTGCCTGGGGTTTATTTGCTATGTATAATATCCCAATTGACGCTGTACCAGATATAACCAACAATCAGGTGCAAGTTGTAACTGTTACACCATCGTTAGCGGCGCAGGAGGTTGAGCAGTTTATCTCTTATCCAATAGAGCTGGAAATGGCCAATGTTCAGGATGTTGATGAAATTCGATCAATCTCCAGATACGGGCTCTCGGTTGTAACGGTGGTCTTTAAAGAACACGTGCCGGTACTTGACGCACGTCAACTTGTTGGACAGCAGTTGCAGGTTGCTCGTCAGGAAATACCCGAAGGATATGGCGAACCGCAACTCATGCCAATCACTACAGGTTTGGGTGAAATTTATCAATACACCATTGATGTGAAACCTGGTTATGAAAGTGAATATGATGCCAGTAAATTGCGCACTATTCATGATTGGATTGTGAAAAGGCAATTGAATGGAATACCCGGAATTGTTGAGATCAGCAGCTTTGGTGGTTTTGCACGCGAATTTGAAGTAGCTGTAAATCCGCAATTGCTGAGTAGCTATAACCTTACCCTTCTTGATGTGAATCAAGCTCTGAAAAGTAATAATCAGAATGCGGGTGGAAGTTATGTACAAAAAGGTCCCTATGCGTATTACATTCGTGCAAACGGGTTAATCTCCGGATTAGAAGATATCGAGAATATCGTTATCACAACTGTTAATGATGTTCCTATTTTGGTGAAACATATTGCTGATGTTGGTTTTGGGCATGCAGCGCGCTTTGGTGCAATGACCAAAGATGGAAAGGGTGAAGCGGTTGGAGGTATCACGTTAATGTTGAAAGGTGGTAATGCCTCTAAGGTAATTAAGGAAGTTAAGACGCGTATTGAGCAAATTCAGAAAAGTATGCCGGAGGGCTTGGAGATTGTTCCGTATCTGGATAGAGCAGAACTAGTGGGCAAGGTGATACGTACGGTTAGTAAAAACCTGATCGAAGGTGGCCTGATTGTGATCTTTATTTTGGTGCTCTTACTTGGCAACTTGCGGGCGGGCTTTATAGTAGCTTCTATTATTCCGCTATCGATGCTGTTTGCATTTGCCATGATGAGGATGTTTGGTGTAACAGCAACAGTAATGTCACTTGGCGCCATTGACTTTGGATTGATTGTAGATGCAAGCGTAATAATTGTTGAAAGCATCTTGTTTCATATTCATCGTAATCATAGCAGGCTAAAGTCAGGTGAAACAAGTATCAACACTATTGTGCACGATACGACTCAGAAGATTAAAACATCTGCCGCATTCGGAGCCATTATCATTCTCATTGTTTATTTTCCTATTTTATCGCTCACAGGCATCGAGGGTAAAATGTTCAAACCAATGGCCATGACCGTAAGCTTTGCAATTGCAGGAGCATTGATACTTTCTTTTACTTATGTACCTATGGTCGCATCGCTTTTACTAAAACCCGTTACCAAAGAAAAAGTGACGATCGCAGACAAATTGATGCGTTTGTTTTACCGCAGCTATCGGCCTGTTTTTGCTTTTGCTTTAAGGAATAAAGTTGCTGTATTAATTGCTGCAGGGGTATTGCTCCTCACAAGTGGTGCCGTGTTTACGCGTCTTGGTGCTGAGTTTTTGCCTGATTTAGATGAGGGTGATCTGGCCATGCAAATGACCATCTCGCAAGGAGGGGCACTTTCTGAAAGTGTAAGAACAAGTACCGTGGCTGAGCAGGTATTGCTTGATAATTTTGAAGAAGTAAAAACGGTGGTATCAAAAATTGGTACCGCTGAAGTACCTACCGACCCGATGGCAATTCAGGATGCAGATATCATGATTATTCTAAAACCCAGAGATGAATGGGTGAATGCGAGTACACGATCGGAGTTGGTTGATAAAATGAAGGAAAAGCTTGAAGTTGTTTCGGGTGCTACCTTTGAGTTTACTCAGCCAATCCAGTTGAGATTTAATGAGCTGCTAACAGGAGCTAAGGCTGATGTTGTGGTGAAAATTTATGGGGATGACTTAGATATCCTTTACAAAAAGGCAAACGAGATGGCTTCTATTATTAACGAAGTGCCCGGCGCTGCCGATGTGAAGGTGGAACAAATAGAAGGCTGGCCGCAATTGGTTATTGATTACGATAGGGAGCGGATTGCTCGCTATGGATTGAATATTGAAGAAATTAATACCATGATTCGGACGGCATTGGCTGGAGAGAAAGCCGGGGTTGTTTTTGAAGGTGAGCGCAAGTTTGATCTGGTTGTTCGCCTGCAGAAGGAGTATAGAAATGAATTTAGTCAGTTTAGTAGATTGTTTGTCAAAACTCCTGACGGAACACAAATTCCACTGGATGCAGTTGCCGATATAAGTTTTGTTAACAGCCCAGCGCAAATCTCGCGCGACAATACACAACGTCGTATTTCAATAGGTATTAATGTAAGAAACCGCGATGTACAAAGCCTCGTGGAAGAAGTGGAGGCCAAGGTAAAACAAGTTAAATTACCGAGTGGTTACTATACCTCTTATGGTGGTAAGTTTGAAAACCTTCAATCGGCAATGGCTCGCTTAAAACTGGTTGTTCCAATTGCGGTCTTGCTCATTTTTGTAATTCTATATTTTGCATTTGGCACCTTAAAACAGGCAGGTATAATTCTTACAACAATTCCTCTTTCAATTATAGGAGGGATTTTCGCTCTTTGGATGCGTGATTTACCTTTTAGTATTTCAGCCGGTATTGGCTTTATAGCGCTCTTTGGTGTAGCGGTGCTGGATGGTATTGTTCTTATTAATCACTTGAATGAGCTAAAAGTTGCCGGAATAAACAATATCCACAGACGCTTGATTATGGCAACCAAAAACAGATTACGACCAGTTATTGTTACATCAGCCGTAGCTTCGCTTGGCTTTTTGCCAATGGCAATTTCTACAACAGCAGGTGCTGAGGTGCAACGCCCACTGGCTACTGTTGTGATTGGGGGAATTATTACATCAACATTTTTAACCATGGTGGTACTGCCGCTGGTATATTATTATTTTGAAAAAGGTATTCGCATTGCAGGCAAAAAGTCCTTGCTTACGGTCTTTGTATTATTAGGCTTTAGTTCGTTTTCTTTTGGTCAGGTGCCTGAGGAATATAGAACTATCTCATTAGATCTTGCTATTGAGAAGGCCTTGGCTAATCATCCGAATATTATGAATTATGGTCTTTCGGTTGAGCAGTTAAAGTTGCGAAAGCAGTCTACCTTCGATTTTGGAACAACTGAATTTGTTTATCAAAAAGGACAACTGAATTCAGCTATTTCTGATCACTACCTGTCCATCCGACAGAATTTGGGAAATATTATACAACAGCGATTCATGGCAAATTATTTCGCTTCGAAATCGGAACTGGCTAAGGCAGAACTGGCTGTGCAGAAAGGATTGTTGAAGCATGATGTTGTTAAATTGTATAATGAGTGGAACCATTATCAACAAAAAAAAGAGTTGCTGTTATCAACGCTTAAATTGTTCTCCAGAATAGATACCATAATGGAGATTCAGTATCAGACAGGTGCAGTAAACAAAATCGCTAAATTTAGAATTGACACAAAAATTAGACAGCTGGAATTAGAGCAACTTAGGTTGATGTCGGTTCTAGAAATGACAATCGAAGATTTTAATTTTCTGCTTTTTAGTGATACCGTATTTACACCCGATCGTGATTTGCTGGGCACAGGGTTCGGTGCTTTAACTAAGGATGCAAGTATTGGTAACTCAGCTTATGTGGCAAAGGAGCAAGAACTACTTAAGATGCAGGGAGAGCAACACTGCTTAACAAAGTCTGCCTATTTCCCGGAGCTAAGTATTGGATATTTTAATCAGCAAATTGAATCAGTTAAAGGTTTTGAAGGAATTGAGATTGGTGCTACAATGCCTCTGATATTCTATAGTCAACATAAGAAGGTGGCAGCGAGTAAAATTGATTTAGAAAAAGCACAACACAACTATGAATTCCAATTGGCTAGCTTGGAAAATGAGTTGAAACAATTGCAATTGCGAAAGTCGCAGCTGGCAGAAGAGCTGAGCTTTTATGAGGAATCCGCGCTTAAATATGCCGATAAAATATTGGATGATGCCATACAAAAGCTTCGGCTTGGAGAAATCGACTACATCGAGTTTATGCCAGCAATACAAGAGGCAATCGACATAAAAGACAGTCATCTCGATTGTGCAAAAGAATATAAAGAAATTGAAAATTTAATTGGGTTATTATGCGGAGCATAAATCCTGCCCGAACTAAATAGTATTACCAGATGAAGATACATATGATAAATAGACTATCGGCCATTGCTCTAAGTTTGCTAATGGTTTCATGTGCCGTGAAACAGAACGAGCCTGTTGTTGAGGCTGAATCAGGGAATAAGCAGTTGATCGTTTCTTCGGAAAAAAGGAAGCTATCCAATATCAAGACTGGAGCAATTCAGTATGAGGCCATGCGCTCACTAGTTTCGTGTAAAGGTATGGTTGAGGCAGCACCCGGAAATATTGCCAGGGTGTCCGTCCCGATGGATGGCTATGTAAAGCACATCTATATTCATAATGGCGAAACATTGCAGAAAGGAGATCGATTAATGTCCATTGAACATCCGCAATTTATTGTGCTGCAGAAAGACTATTTAAAAGCAGCGAGCGAACTTAAAAGGTTGGAGAAAGAATATAACAGACAAAAGCTGCTTTATGAAAAAGAAGCGGGAAGGAGTAAGGACTACGAAAGTGTTAGTGCGGCTTATGAGCAAATAAGAATAGACAAGAAGGCCTTGGCACAGCAGCTTAAACTTCTAAATATAAACCCGGCAAACCTAAGCATAGAAAGTCTGAGTGCTGTCGTTTATTTAAATGCTCCAATAAACGGAACTGTTAACGAGATTAATGTGGCCATTGGCCAGTATTTAAGTGCAGATTTAGTTTTGTTTGAGATGATTGGTAATGATCATTTTCATTTGGAATTGCAGGTTTTCGAAAAGGATATTCATCAATTAGCCATTGGACAGAGCTTAAGTTTTGAATGTGTTAATCCGAATAGTCACGTTGGTGATCACACTGCCGAAATTATAGGTATTGGTAAGTCGGTAGATAAGTTGAGTAAAACCTTTAAAGTACATGCAAAACCTGCCGACAATTACCCGGGGCTGCTGCACGGTATGTATATCGATGCCAATATTATCATTCAGTCAGACTCGGCCTTTGTGCTTCCAGAGTTGGCCGTTGTGAGTGATGATCAGTCTTCGTACGTGTTGCTCAAATCTAATGATTCACTTTTTATTCCACTAAAGGTAACCACAGGATATGTCGCTGCTAATATGATTGAGATTGTGAATTATAACGAATTAGTGGGGAAAGATGTAGTTACGCAGGGAGCTAATCTGCTTTGGGCAGATTTTAATTCTGAAGAGTAAATACATTCTTTCGTGTCAGCAATTGTTTATCTTTGGAGGTATTAACCCAACATAGATGAAATTAGTTGTATTATATCTGCTATTGTTATTCACCTCGGTAATAACATTTGCTCAACATCAGAATATTAAAATTAGTGGTGAAAATGCTCCTGAAGAAACCGCTATCCTCATCAATCATAATAATACCAACGAGATGGTGGCCGGTGCTAATATCAATAATTGCTCCGTGTCGTACGATGGTGGCTACACATGGCAAAATCAGCAATTAAGCTCACCATATGGAGTGTGGGGCGATCCATGTGTAATACTCGATACCAACGGAGTTTATAGTTTCTTCTGTTTATCTAATCCACCAAGCCCGCCGGGTAGCTGGATTGATAGAATTGTTTGTCTACAATCTGCTGATAGCGGTCTTACCTGGGGTAATACAAGCTATATGGGCTTGAACGGTGGCAAGGCACAGGATAAGGAATGGGCCACCGTTGATAGGGCAAACAATAACATATACGTTACCTGGACCCAGTTTGATGTTTACGGAAGCATTGATCCTCAAGACTCGAGCATTATACGCTTTAGTAAATCCACGGATGGAGGCAATACCTGGAGCGAAGCTGTTAGAATTAATAAGCTTGCTGGTGATTGCATTGATAGGGATAATACCGTTGAAGGGGCAGTTCCTGCAGTTGGCCCAGATGGTGAACTGTATGTTGCCTGGGTTGATACATTTGGAATTAAATTCGATCGGTCGTTTGATGAAGGCCTAAGTTGGTTGGATGACGATATTTTTGTGTGTGATGTTCCTGGTGGCTGGGATTACCAAATTCCGGGCTATAATAGATGCAATGGTTTGCCGGTGCTTGTGTGTGATACAAGTGGTGGTGTGAATAATGGAACATTATACATTAATTGGACCGACCAAAGAAATGGTACAGACGACACAGATGTTTGGCTGGTTAAATCAATAGATAAAGGTAATACATGGTCGTTGCCAATAAGGGTGAACGATGATGCTCCGGGAAAGCACCAGTTTTTAACCTGGATAGATATAGATCAGACGAATGGTAATTTGTATTTTGTTTTCTACGACAGGCGTAATTATACCGATCATTTAACAGACACCTATATGGCGGTTTCAAATGATGGCGGTAGTAGTTTTCATAATTTCAAAGTAAGTGAATCGCCTTTTTACCCAAACTCCATGGTGTTTCTTGGTGATTATAATAATGTGTCGGCTCATAATAATGTTGTGCGTCCAATATGGACGCGTATGGAGCAAACAATTAATGGCAATCAACTAAGCATATGGACTGCAATAGTCGATCTTTCAGTATTGAATATAAATACTCCCCTGGAACGTGATTTTGTGTTGTCACAAAACTATCCCAATCCGGCAGATGTATCCACCTTTGTGAAATTTAAGTTAGCTAAATCGTCAAGCCTTACTTTGCGTATTTTTGATGCTTCAGGTAAAATCGTTGCGACTCCTATAAACAATAAACATTATGCTAATGGTAAGTATATGGAAGAAATCAGACTTCGAAAATATAATTTATCAACAGGTTTCTATTACTACGAATTGATGACAGATTTTGGGCGATCGGTAAAAAAGATGGTTGTTCAAAATTAAATGGTGTGTTTTGTTAATAAAATTAAGAATCAGTCGTTCTGATTTGTATAAATAAAAAAGGTCTTCTATGATCCTATTTCGCCTCCTTAAAGAAAGTTTGTTAATGGCCTATTCATCATTGGTTCTGAACAAGCTCCGCACCTTCCTTTCTCTGCTTGGAATTACCATTGGTATATTTGCAATCATTTCCGTGTTTACGGTTATTAATTCACTTGAGAGTAGTATCCGTACCAGTATTGAGTCATTGGGAGATAATGTGGTTTACGTTCAAAAATGGCCATGGTCTTTTGACGCTAATTATCCATGGTGGAAATATTTAAACAGACCAATCCCTAATCTGCGTGAGTTGGATATAATACAAAAGAAGAGCTCAAGAGCTGATGCCGTTGCGTTTATTGCATCTACCAGAAGTAATATTCAGTTTAAGGAAA
This sequence comes from Bacteroidales bacterium, assembly GCA_041584015.1. Classification (GTDB taxonomy): domain Bacteria; phylum Bacteroidota; class Bacteroidia; order Bacteroidales; family M50B96; genus JBFHES01. The sequence continues at coordinate 671 of JBFHES010000104.1, read as the reverse complement.
GCCAGGCAGATAATGCACAGGTAATGTGTGTGTCTCATGATTATGAGAAAATCTGGAATTTTGAGATTGCCAATGGAAGATACTTTTCAACTTTCGAATCGACGAATGGGGACAACAGCGTTATTATTGGTGCCGAAATAGCAGAAAATCTATTTCTGGGATTAGACCCTGTTGGAAGAAGCTTAAAGATTAGTGGCAACAAAGTGAATGTTATTGGAGTGTTTAAGAAGGAAGGGAAAAGTATTGGGCAAACACTGGACAATGTTGTTTTAATGCCCGTTAATTTTGCAAGAACGGTGTTTAACATACGCAGCGAACGAATGGATCCGATGATCATGGTGCGCGCTAAAGAAGGAGTTCAGTTGCAGGCATTATTAGATGAGTTAAGAGGAATCTTGAGAGGAGCACGTAAACTCAAACCTATTGCTGAAGATAACTTTGCACTGAATAAGGCTAGTGTAATTATCACTCAGTTTGAACGTGTTTTTGCATCGATAAATATTGCCGGTTGGATTATTGGTGGATTTTCGATCTTGGTTGGGGCTTTTGGTATCGCTAACATTATGTTCGTATCGGTTCGTGAAAGAACCAATATTATTGGAATTCAGAAAGCCTTAGGTGCTAAGAACTATTTCATATTAACACAGTTTTTATTTGAATCAATCATACTT
>JBFHES010000103.1:0-14559 GCA_041584015.1 Bacteroidales bacterium | reverse complement strand
TAGAAAGTTTCTACTAGTTTCATCCCTGAACTATCGTATAGAATAGCTGGCCCGTTCAAAAGACTGTCGGAGTAATTGATTGAAAATGCGCATTGTCCATTGGCATAGTATCCTTTCCAAGGACCGGAAGGGATTCCATTTATTTGTGTACCATCAATTTCTTTAACTGAAGAGTTGTTCTCAATGGTGTCCTTTTTAAAAATGTACATTGGAAAGCCATACCTTGTTCTAAGCGTAAGCGAAGTTAAATTGCCTGAGGAATCATTCTGGTATGTTAAATGCAGACTTTTATCACTCGTGCAGGAATAATGTTTCATTTGCCCGTTTTCATGAAACCGTAATTTCGTTCCGGTGCTCCTGCCTTTCTTGTATTCCGCTTTTAGTTTTAATTGCCCATTTGTGAAAAAAGCAGTGACAAGTCCATTCGTCTTACCATCTGCAAAAAAACTATCTTCACTCAGTTGGCCATTTTCGTACCAGCGCCTGGCTGAACCGTCAAGAATACCATTCTTAAAGTTTAATTCCGACTTCTTCTGACCGTTGGCATAAAAATCTATAAAACAACCGCTTTTAGTTTCTGGGTCTGTAGAATCGCCTTCCTGGATTTCTCCTTTATCGTTATAAAACGTAAATGCAGGTGTAGCACGTCTGTATTCTTTTTTCATCTGCATCATTATTTTACCGCTAGGATAAAATGTACGCTCAGACTTTACTCTATTCCGCTCACCTTCCAATACACGCAGATTATCGTTGTATTCCCAGAATATTGAATTACTTGATGACGATGGAATACGGTACCAGTAGGCTTTGCAAATACTCCATTCTGTGAGTTCGTGTTTTAACTTTCCATTCTTATAATAGCTTTTACGTGTTATTGTACTGTCGTTGAAATTATATTTTGCGCTGCTAACTAGAGATCCGTTCTCGTAGAGTTTAGCTACTTTTTTTTTGTGATCGTAGTGTAGACTTACTTTTCCTTTACTATCATAGAGCGTGGCATCTCCTGAACAGTTCCCATATTGTGATTGAGGAGTAACATCTTGTGCGCTTGGGTTTAGCCAGGAAATGTACATGAAGTCTGCATCGTAATTTGCGTAGCCTATTTCTCCAATCAGCTTACCATCGCTGGTCCATGTTTTATAATGGCCGCCTTTCTTTTTGTTCTTAAAGCAATTTTCAATTTGTAGCTGCCCATTTGGGTAATAATTAATTAAGCAGGCGCAATTGCCTTCTGCTGTTGTATCAATTTTGCCAGATTTATTAAAGAACTTAGCCGACGTCCTTAAATCTTTAGCAGGAGTAAATATCATTAAGGTATCACCATTTGGATAAAATTCGATTTTCTTTTTGGGCCGCCCACTTGTTTTACCACTAATTTTGGCATTCAAAGTATATGGGAAATGTATTGTAGCAAATAATTTGTTGCCTGTGTATTTATATTGGTTAAGCGTTTTTATGTTGCCATTATCGTAGTAAATCTCCTCTACGAAATTGGTGTTTCTGTAATTACCAGAGCTATAGTTAAGACCTTTATAGATGTGATTTACCTTATCGTTTTCATAGGATCTTATTATTGCATTATCGTGATCGTAGGTTTGATAAATGCTGCCATCTTCATTGTAGATGGTACATGATGAGTCTAGCAGCCACTGCCTGTCTCTTGTCATGCTTGCACTTAAAATGAGCTGTCCGTTCTTTGCCCAGAATTTTATTTTTTGTTTGGGCTCGTATTGGAAATTAGTTGTTTGGGATTTAATATTTCCATTCTCCCAATATTTGGTAACAACATTGATACTGTCTTTTTGCTGTGAAAATAGAAGGAAATTGCAAGTAATTAATAGGCAAATTAAAACTGTTCTGCGCATGCGGAATTAGTTTAGTTCTTAATTAGAAATTGTTAATCGAGATGCTAAGATATTATTTAAACTAGTACCTGCTTAACAAAATTGCCTTGAAGTTAATAGAGAAAGGTGATTATGATTTAGTATTCTAATATTGTTCTTGTATGTAAATCCCCTTAGGTAGTTCTTCTATTCAGTTCGAAGAATTTCTGTCTTTACTGAGTCTATCTTTTCAAACTTATCTCTTACCATTTGGCTTTCACCCTGACGGATGCTAATCGTTATTGAACATTGTAAATCGAATTTCTGATCAATCTGATTAAGCGCACCATCTTTAATCACTTTCATCACATCATTCATGGCGAGGTAATCGAATGATATTTCAATTATATCGTTTACTGTTTTCTCAATAATTTTTGCATTTGAGATGGCATCTGCGGCTGCTGTTCTGTAAGCATTGATCAATCCGCTTACTCCAAGTTTAGTTCCACCAAAATATCTAATAACCACAATTAGAATATTGGTTAAGTCGTTCGATAATAATTGCCCTAGTATTGGCTTACCTGCGCTGGAACTTGGTTCGCCATCGTCATTAGCACGGAATCTTAGTTTGTCAGCACCCAAACGGTAAGCATAGCAATGGTGTCGCGCATCGTAGTACTCCTTGCGTAAGCGTTGCAGTATTTCTTTAATCTCTTCCTCGCTATACACAGGAAAAGCTAGTGTCGGGAATTTGCTGCCCTTTTCTTTATAATCCCCAGTTGATGGTGCTTCAATGGTACGGTAATTATCTATTATTTCCATCTTGTGTTATTGTTCCAAATGTACGACTGTCTCAGTATTCTGCATTTTATTTAACTATTATACGCATGGTATTTCTGCTCCTTTGTTCCAGTAAAATTTCTTTTCCTGTGGTCATTTTGCGAATGGCCTCGTCGTTGTAATGTCTTATAGTGATAAGGGTAAGATCGGTGTTGTACTTAATTTTATAATCTTGCTGCAGGTTCTTTAAAATGCCCGGTGTGCGCGACTCATCCCAATCAACACATACCGAAAAACTTATCGCTGAGTTTTCAGAAATATTTATTTTAATGCGGTATTTTGCAAAAAGAGCAAAAATCTTACTCAAATTTTCCTCAGCAATAAATGAGAAATCCTTTGGTGAAATTGAAATAAGAATCTGGTTTTGCTTGATAATATAAACCGGAGGTAATTTAATATTGTCTTTAACCGTTTGAATAACTGTACCGTCGGCACCCGGATTTAAAAATGATTTTACATATAAGGGAATACCTTTATTTTGCAGTGGTTTGATTGTTTTCGGGTGAATTACCTTCGCTCCAAAATAGGCCAGTTCAATGGCCTCTTGATAGGAGATTGTTTTTAGTTTTTCGTATTCATTAAAATACTCCGGATCGGCATTGTAAATTCCTTCAACATCCTTCCAAATAATAATCTGTTCAGCTTCCATTATGTAGGTAAGCACTGCAGCAGTAAAGTCCGAACCTTCGCGGCCAAGCGTTGTGGTAATGTTGTTTATGGTACTTCCAATAAAGCCTTGGGTTATGAATAAGCTATCGTTGGGCTCGTTAAAAGTTTTGTAGGCCATGTCTTTGGATAGCTCCCAGTCAATTACTGCATCTCTAAACTCGTTTCCGGTTTTTAAGCAATCACGAATATCAACCCATCTGTTATTCAGGCCAATTTCATTGAAGTAATACGAAACAATAGTGGTAGAGATTAATTCGCCGAATGATACAATTTGATCGTATTCATAATCGAAATCAAGCGATGGTTGTTTTTTTAGCTTGCGCTCCAATTCTCTAAACCAATCTTCAATCTCCTCATATATCTGATGATCCTTATTGGTAAACAGATCATCCAGGATGTTAAAATGAAATGATTTGATTGGTTTTAATTGCTCCAGAATGTCTGGGCTTTTCCAGAAATAATTCATGGCGATTTTTTCAAGATTGTTGGTTGTTTTTCCCATTGCCGAAATTACAATAACCAATTTCTCTTTGTGGTTTTCAATAATTTTTGCAAGGTTGATAATTGCGTCAGCGGAGCGAACTGAGGTGCCACCAAATTTGAATACTTTCATAGTTTGCCTAAAATTTGGCTAAAGATACTAAGCACTAATTAAGCTTCAAAGTTTAAGTAACATTCATTCTTTTCAATGTTAAAATTAATATATGCACAATAATAGATACGTTTTTAGCCATTCGTCAAAGCTTAATCGAAAACGTTTGCGCTTTTATTTGTAACAAAACCAGAGGGTTAATAAAGGATTATTCGTCACGACCTTTTTTGTGTGCTAAAAGCATACGTTGTTGTAGCAGAATTATTAATTTTAGACTGTCTATAGAAATGCAATACCGGATTATATGAAAGGATATAGAGTAAAAACCCTAAACGAGTTTGTAATAGAAAAGCAGGCCGAGTTTCCATTTGCAAAAGGAGAATTAACACGTCTGTTGCATCACATTGGAATTGCCTCAAAAATTGTTCATAAGAAGGTAAATAAAGCAGGTTTGGTGGATATTCTTGGTGAGGCCGGCAATAGAAATGTGCAGGGTGAAGATCAAAAGAAATTAGATGTGTTTGCCGATGTACAGTTTATTGATGCCTTGCAGGCCAGTGGCGAATGTTGCGGAATTGCTTCGGAAGAACAGGAGGGTTGGCTTGCTTTTGAAGATGATTTTTCGAAGGAAGGTAATTACATATTTTTGATGGATCCTCTTGATGGCTCATCTAATATTGATGTAAATGTTTCTATTGGTACTATTTTCTCCATCTACAGAAGAGTCTCGCCGAGAGGAACTACTCCTGGTGAAGAGGATTTCTTACAGCCAGGAACCAAGCAAGTAGCAGCTGGTTATATTATCTATGGCTCGTCAACAATGCTCGTATACACTACCGGGCGTGGTGTTAATGGATTTACACTTGATACTTCGATTGGTGAGTTTTGCCTGTCGCATACAAAGGTGAGTACGCCTGACGATGGTACAATCTATTCTATTAATGAAGGGAATTATGTGCATTTTCCTGATGGTGTAAAAAAATATTTAAAGTACTGTCAGGAGAAAGATGCAGCAACCGCCAGACCATACTCCTCGCGTTATATTGGCTCTTTGGTAGCAGACTTTCACCGTAACTTGTTAAAAGGAGGAATATTTATTTATCCGGAGACAGCCACAGCACCTAACGGTAAGCTACGCTTGTTGTACGAATGTAATCCGATAGCCTATTTAGCCGAGCAAGCTGGTGGAAAAGCTAGCACAGGAACCGGTAGAGTTATGGAAGTACAGCCGGATGAGTTGCACCAGCGAGTACCATTTTATGTGGGATCAAAAAATATGGTTGAAAAGGTTGAGGCCTTTTTGCACGAGAAATAAATTATAGAATATATCTTTGAAAGGTGGCTAATCAATTAGCTGCCTTTTTTGTTTTTGTAAAATGTACATGGATAAGATACGTTGTGATTGGTCGTCGGGTAATGAGTTAATGATAAAATATCATGACACCGAATGGGGTGTGCCGCTGCACGATGATGATCGCTTCTTTGAATTTTTAGTATTGGAATCTTTTCAGGCTGGGCTCAGTTGGCAAACAATTCTGAACAAACGCGAAAACTTTAGGGAAGCCTTTGATGGCTTCGATTACAGAATTATCGCCAATTACGATGAACGAAAAATAGAGGAGTTATTGAACAATAAAGGAATCATCCGAAATAAATTAAAAATAAATGCTACCATAGGAAATGCAAAAGCGTTTATGCTGCTGCAGAAGACCTTTGGTAGTTTTGATAAATACATTTGGCAATTTACCAATGAACGTGTCATTGTTAATCAATGGCAAGATATGACAAACATACCGGCCAACTCAAAAGAATCCGATGCCATGAGTAAGGATCTTAAAGGGCGAGGTTTTAAGTTTGTCGGAACAACAATTTGTTATGCTTTTATGCAGGCCACAGGTATGGTTAACGATCATCTTATTGATTGTTATAGACATAATGAGGTTAATCAATTATAAGTTTACGTTTTGAATCTCGAACTCATCAAACAATATTTTGGAAAGCACCCTGGTATTTCTGAAATTTTAGCAGCACTTAAGCCCTCAGCGGGAAAGCTATTCTTAAAAGGTCTCACTGGATCAGCCAGAGCATTTGTTATTGCATCGATTTTTGATCAATTACCACAATCGATGTTATTGATTCTGGGCGACAAGGAAGAAGCTGCATATCTCTTAAACGACTTAGAAAATATTCTGGGAAAAGAACATGCGCTGTTTTTTCCGGCATCTTACAAGCGACAAATAAGTCATGATAAACTAGATACTGGTTCTATTGTGTTACGCGCTGAGGCGCTTAATAAAATGGCCGGTGCTGGTGAAAAGAAAATATTGGTTAGCTATTCTGGAGCACTTGCCGAGAAGCTTATCTCACAAGCTAAATTAGATGAGAATACACTTCACTTAAAAAAAGGCGAGGAGATAAGTATTGATTTTATTAATGAATTGTTGCACGAATTTGAATTTGTTCGAACAGATTTTGTTTATGAACCTGGGCAGTTTTCAATTCGTGGTGGTATTGTAGATATTTTTTCATTCTCAAGTGATAAACCTTACCGTATTGACTTTTTTGGCGATACGGTTGAAACCATTCGTACTTTTGATATTGATAATCAGCTATCCATTGATCCGCTGGATGAAATAGATATTGTACCAAATATTCAAAATGAAAATATTGCCAGTAAGGAACACACCTTACTTGATTACTTGCCAAATGAAACCATAGTTTGGATTGATAATATAGCGGGAACCAAGGTTAAAATAAATACCTTGGTTAATGACTATGAGCATAAATATCGTGTTTCGGAAAATGGCGAGGAAGGTTTGGCTGCAAAGGAATTTCTTGTGGATGCGAAGAAGTTTATACAACAGCTCTCAGATTTTAATGTGGTTGAGTTCGGGCAAGAAAATTTTTATGACACTGAACAGAAGATTCAGTTTAATACAGTGCCACAGCCAGCATTTAATAAGAATTTTGAATTATTAAGTAGCAACCTTTTGGAAAACTATAAGGAGGGCTACCAAAACTTAATCTTCTCAAATAGCCAAAAGCAACTCGATAGGTTACAGTCAATTTTTAATGAACAAAATAATGATGAAGTAGAGGAGTTTCATGGCTTATTATTTCCATTGCATGAGGGTTTTATCGATCATGATCTGAAGATCTGCTTCTACACGGATCATCAAATTTTTGAGCGCTACCATAAGTTTCAGTTACGCAGCACTTTTGCAAAAAAGGAAGCAATCTCAATTCGTGAAATAAGTGGCTTGCAACCCGGCGATTATGTAGTTCATGCCGATCATGGAATTGGAAAGTTTGGCGGATTAACAAAAATAGAGAAGAATGGTAAATCACAAGAGGCCATTCGTTTGATTTATCGCGATGACGATATTCTGTATGTTGGTATTCATAATTTGCATCGTATCTCCAAATACAAGGGAAAGGACGCCGATCCGCCAAGAATTTATAAATTAGGAAGTGGAGCATGGCAGCGTTTAACCGCCAAAACAAAAAGTAAAGTTAAAGATATTGCGCGCGAACTGATTCAACTATATGCGCATCGAAAGTCGAAAGAAGGTTTTCGATTTTCGCCCGATTCCTATTTGCAAAATGAATTGGAAGCCTCATTTATTTATGAAGATACGCCGGATCAGATGAAAACAACCACTGCATTCAAAAAGGACATGGAGTCATCCATTCCTATGGATCGCTTGGTGTGCGGTGATGTGGGCTTTGGAAAAACGGAGATTGCAATGCGAGCAGCCTTTAAGGCAGTTACGGATAGTAAGCAGGTTGCTATTTTGGTGCCCACGACTATTCTAGCCATGCAGCATTACTATACGTTTAAAGATCGTTTAAAGGATTTTCCTTGCACCGTTGATTACGTAAGTCGTTTAAGAAAACCAAAGGAACAAAAGGAAGCTCTGACCAAATTGGAGAAAGGCGAATTGGATATTATAATCGGCACGCATCGACTGGTGGGTAAAGATGTGAAGTTTAAAGACCTTGGCTTATTAATTATAGATGAGGAGCAAAAATTTGGTGTTTCTGTTAAGGAGAAACTTAAAGCTTTTAAAGTGAATGTTGATACATTAACACTCACTGCAACACCGATTCCGAGAACATTGCAGTTCTCGATGATGGGAGCTCGTGATTTGTCCATTATAAATACGGCACCTCCCAATCGTTATCCGATTGTAACGGAAATAAGCACTTTTGATGCAGAGAATATTCGAGATGCTATTGATTATGAAATTGACCGAAATGGGCAAGTGTTCTTTATCAATAATCGAATTCAAAATATTTTTGAAATTGAAGCCATGATCAATAAAGTTTGTCCGCGTGCTAAAACCATAGTTGGCCATGGACAAATGGATGGCAAGAGGTTGGAAGAAATCATGCTTCGGTTTATTGATGGAGATTATGATGTGCTTATAGCAACTACAATTATTGAGAGTGGTTTGGATATTCCGAATGCCAATACCATAATTATTAATAATGCACAGAACTTTGGATTAAGCGATTTACATCAGTTGCGCGGAAGGGTAGGCCGTTCTAACAAAAAGGCCTTTTGCTATTTGCTAACACCTCCGCTACATTCGCTAAAACCCGACGCTCGAAGAAGATTGCGAGCCATTGAGGAATTCTCTGAACTTGGTTCTGGTTTTAAGATTGCCATGCAGGACCTGGATATTAGAGGAGCAGGAAACTTGCTTGGTGCCGAACAAAGTGGTTTTATATCCGACATAGGATTTGAAACTTATCATCGCATTTTGGATGAGGCAATGCTTGAGTTACGCGACACTGAATTTAAAGACTTGTTTACAGATAAGGACGTGGAGCCAATTGCAAGGAAGTATGTTACTGATTGTAATATAGAAACGGATATGGAGATACTGTTTCCGGATGATTACATTAGCAATATATCAGAGCGATTAAGCATGTACCGCGAACTTGATAAGATATCGGAAGAGTATGATCTGCAAAAATTTGAAATGCACTTAGTGGATCGTTTTGGTGCCTTGCCGCCTCAAACAGCACAGCTTATGGATGTGGTCCGATTGCGTTGGATTGCCATTGATGCTGGTTTCATTAAAATAGCCATTAGAGCAAAAAAAATGTTCTGTTATTTTATAAATGATCAGGAATCGGATTATTACAAATCAGCAGCATTTAGCCAGGTATTAAATTATGTACAGCTGCATCCTCGGGATTGTAAGATGAAAGAGGCCAATGATAAATTGATCCTAAGTTTTGAAAATGTAACGAGCATAACCATGGCAATTGGTATTTTAAGCAATATGCTTTCTGAGTAATTATTCATTAAATTTCATGGATACTTGAACAAATCCCGAATTCCTTGGTTTTTCAAGTAAAGCACGTACAATCGATCATAAAGCTACAAATAGGATTAACAACATGGAACATCAACAAGTAAGGAATCAGTACACCATTACAGATTATGTTCTTCAACTCGTAAAGGATGTTGATACATCTATTGCAAAAAGTAGTGCATTCTTTAAACGGTTTGCCTACAAAAATGGAACTGATGTAAATGAGGAATTTGTGCCATCATATAAATGTGAGGGAGTATTTAAAATGTCGGAGCTGTTTGAGATTAGTCAGCAGGCATTACCGCAAACAGAGAAACTGAATGATGAAGATGTTGCTCAACTTGCTAAAAAACTTGAACAACTCTGGAATGCCTATCATTTTCAAGCCGACTTTCCTAATGCTTTGCCTATTCGTCAGAAATATACCTTGATGCGCGAAAAATGGAATTGCGAAGTTAAGCTTGCATCGAGAGGAGAAACACACATTGAGTTTTGCCATCACGAACCTAAGAATTGTAGATTTAACGGGTATTGTACAATTTGTAACGATCTAAAGGACGAAGATTAAGCGGTTTCTTCTATTGAAGTTGCTATTCCTGTTTTAATCCCGATACTTTTGGGTTTCCCCATTTATATTTATGTATCACGGTAAGCCATCCTTACTGGCTCACTACCAGTTGAGTTAAGTAGTAAACATTCACGTATTGTTAATTTTTAACATAAAAGCGCAACCATTTGAATAAATCGGGCATCTTTCCGTTCTTGTAGTTCAAATATTAATAGCAGCATTTTATGATTAAACAGATTTTCACAATTTTGCTACTGTTGTTCTCAACACTAGTTTTTGCTCAAAAGCACACCATCAGCGGTTATATAACCGATAAACAAAATGGTGAAAAACTTATTGGAGCCAATGTTTATGATTCCAATACCTATCAAGGCGTGGTAAGTAATACCTATGGTTTTTTCTCATTAACTTTAAAAGAAGGCCCCGTTAAATTGAAGGTGTCTTTTGTAGGTTACGAAACGCAAGAATTTACCATTGAGCTGCTTCAGAATGTTGCGCTGGATGTAGAATTGAAATCTTCGTTGGAATTAGAGGAAGTTACTGTTGTTGGTGAGAAAGCAGGGATTAATATTGAGAGTACCCAAATGAGTACCATCGAACTACCCATGAAAACCATTGCCAATATTCCTGCTTTTATGGGAGAGCCTGACTTGATAAAAACGATTCAGTTGCTGCCAGGTGTTCAATCCGGTTCTGAAGGAATGAGTGGCATGTATGTGCGCGGAGGCGGACCTGACCAGAATCTTATCCTTCTGGATGGAGTGCCGGTTTATAATGTAAACCATCTGTTTGGTTTTTTCTCGGTATTTAATAATGATGCTGTTCGAAATGTTAAACTTATAAAAGGAGGGTTTCCTGCACGATACGGTGGCCGATTATCTTCGGTTCTAGATATCTCAATGAAAGAAGGTAATGCCAAGGAATTTCACGGAAGTGGTTCATTGGGATTGATTGCTTCAAAACTTACCTTGGAAGGACCAATTAACGATCGCTCATCATTTATTATTTCCGGAAGAAGAACTTACATTGATATTCTGGCATATCCAGTTTTAAAAGTTGTTCAAAAGGCTAATGGTATTGAAGGGTTGCGAGCTGGTTACTACTTTTACGATCTTAACGCAAAAGTTAATTATAAGCTGTCAGATAAGAGTCGTATCTATTTGAGTGCTTATACCGGAAAGGATCGTTTCTATTCTTCAGAAAAGGATAGCTATTCAGACTCATATTATAATGAGAGTACCGGGAATTATGTTACCCAAGAGAGTAAGTGGGAGAATGGTGCCGAAATTTGGTGGGGTAATATTACCAGCTCACTAAGGTGGAACTACCAATACACTAGTAAATTGTTTTCTAATACTACACTCACTTATAGCCGGTATAAAATGCTAACTGGTTTTAGCAGCTCGAATACATTTAATAACGAAACAACATCTACGGAAGCTAATTATAATTCAGGTATTGATGATGTGGGTGTGCGTATCGATTATGATTATTATCCACTACCAGAGCATCACATTCGTTTTGGTGTAGGCAATACCAATCATAATTTTAATCCGGGAATTTTTGTTTATAAAGAAGATCGATTAGATAGTACCAACTACGAAACCGAAGCAGGAAATAGTCGCATCAGCTCCAACGAGCTGGAAGCCTATATAGAGGATGACTTTCGAATAGGGTCGTTGATTAAGATTAATGCGGGTGCGCACTTTACGGCTTATACGGTTCGTAATAAAAGCTATTATTCATTTCAGCCAAGAGTATCGTCTCGTTTTCAAATAACCGAGAAATGGTCGGCAAAAGCTTCGTTTGCGCAAATGGATCAGTATATTAATTTGCTAACAAATGCGAATATTGGTTTGCCTACAGATTTGTGGGTGCCAGCTACTGATAATGTTAAGCCAATGCGATCGAGGCAGTTTGCTGTGGGAACAATGTACCAGTTGCCAAAAAACTTTGAATTTAGTATGGAAGGCTTTTATAAGGAGATGAATGATTTGGTTGGCTACATAGAAGGGGCAACCTATTTCTCTTTTGAAAATGACTGGGAAACCAAGGTGGAGTCTGGAAAAGGCTTGTCGTATGGGATTGAATTACTATTAATGCGTACAGTTGGTAACACAACCGGTTGGATTGGTTATACCTTGAGTAAAACAGAAAATCAGTTTGATGGTCAAAATCAAGGAGAACCATACCCATACAATTTCGATCGTCGCCACGATATGAGCATTGTATTATCGCATAAGCTAAATGAAACAGCCGATTTAGGTGTAACCTGGGTATACGGAAGTGGTAATCCAACAACACTAGGTGCTCAGGAGTATCCTACAATTTATGCGCAGCAAAACACGATAGGAAATGAATATTATCATGTAGATGAAAACGTAACAGATATTGAACACAAGAACAATTTTAGAATGCCAGCTTATCACCGACTCGATGTAAGTCTGAGTATTCATAAGGAGGTAAAATGGGGCAAACGAACCTGGACAGTGGCATTGTATAATGCATATAATCGAAGGAATCCGTTTTATATACAATGGGGGTACGACTATGATGGGCTGAGCAGTACACAGAAGTTATATAAGTATAGCCTGTTTCCAATTATGCCATCTATTGCCTATAAATTTGTCTTCTAGAATTAGAGTGAAATGAGTTTAAAATCAATAAAAATGAAAAGTTTTTCTATATATCTGCTTCTACTATTATTAGTGTCATTTGTTTCTTGTCGAGAAGAAATCGAGTTTGATAGTGAATGGTCCGATCCGAAATTGGTGCTAAATGCCATTTTGGAAGATGATAGTTCCATTGTAGCATACTTGGCCCGTAGCAAAAAAGTGACCGAAATAGAAAGCAATAATTTGAATATTACTAATGGTAACATTGAGGTGTACCAAGATGGTAATTATTTAACCAGCTTAACAAGTGAAGGTAACGGACGGTACTTCTCAAATGTACAGATTGTGTCAGATTCGGAATACGAACTAAGAGCATCAACTCCTGTCTTTGATGAGGTGAGAGGAAGTACGAAGCTTGCTGGGAGTGTTGATATTCTTGAAATTGATTCCATCGGTACAGTTACCGCAGATTGGGGTTGGGAACTAGTGGTTATTGGCATAACCTTTAATGATCCGGCTCAGGTTGAGAATTATTATCAGATTGGTGCCACATATATGTCATCCTATCAAATAGAAACTGGCTTTGGGCAGTATGATACCGTATATGAAGAAACCGTTGTTTACTTACAATATGATCCGAATAATACGGAGCAATATATATACAATGGACGCGTGAATTTTACCGATGACCTTTTTGACGGGAAAGAATATCAAATGCTCGTATACATTGATAAAGGCTCACTATATGGTATGGTCGATGGAACCATAAAGTTTACTTTGGGTAATCAGGATGAACATCTTTTTAAATATACCAAGGCTATTGTACTGCAAAGTGAGGCCGAGGATTTGGCATTGTTTGCAGAGCCAGTTTCCATGTATAATAATATTGAAGGTGGCGGGGTTGGAATCGTTGGCAGCATAAATAATAGTATTGACTCCATTAAAATGTCATTTGAGTTTGAAGAGATCTACTACGAAGATTTCAAATAAATTGGTTTGTACTCTTTGTCAATAGAAAGTGGCTAAAGTTCAGTTTTTGAATTTTAGCCACTTTTTATTTTCAGCGGAAATTGTATTTATTGTATTTTTTGGAATGAATATTGTAAAAAGAAAACTTCTAGTTTTTATGGAATTATGCTTTTTGAGCATCAATGAATACAAAAGACTATGCTTTCAATTACTAATCAAGTTTAAACTAATCACGATTGTTATGAAAAGAATACTACTAAATTTACTAGTGCTCGCTTTTATTGGCGGTACTCTACACGCTCAATTGATACCACATTCAGTTAGCTTAACCGTTAACAATGTACACGCCAGAGTTTTTTCAAATGGTAATTACTTTTGGGATTTAATGGGTATGCATCAATACGAAATTCCTGCTGGCAGCGGCAAAGGTACTATGTATGCATTGACACCATGGATTGGAGCTTACGATGCTGATGATAGTTTGCATCTTGCTGCTTTGCTTTATTCCGGTCAGGAGTTTTTACCTGGACCAATTATTAATGTTTCAAATTTTAACGATACAGTTACGGCCGAAGAATATAATAAGGTTTGGAGTATTGGTAAGAATGAAATAACTAACTTCAAGAATGAGTGGGATGCCGGAAATGTTAGTAATGGCTCGTATGTTATCCCTGATGAAATTCTTACCTGGCCGGGCGATCATCCATCATCCGGTGATGTCTTGGCTCCTTATTTTGATTATGATGCAGATGGGACTTATGATCCTCTTCAAGGCGACTATCCAGAAATTCAAGGCGACCAAATGTTGTGGTGGGTATATAACGACAATACAACGCATGGTTGTTCAGGAGGCAAGGCATTAGGTGTAGAGATTCGTGTTTCTTTTTATGCCTATTCTCCTGGTTACTTAGTTGCTGATAGTATTAAGGTATTAAACGATGCAACATTCTTTAATTTTGAGATTGTTAATCGTTCTCAAAATAAATATGATTCAACCATTGTTTCCTTGTTTGCAGATTTTGATATTGGCTATGGCTACGATGACTATATTGGTTGTAATGTTGCTCTTAATTCTTTTTACGGTTACAATGGTTTAGATGTGGATGGAAGCGGTGAATGGAATGCCTATGGAGGGCCAATACCTCCACCTCCTGCG
>JBFHES010000102.1:0-14631 GCA_041584015.1 Bacteroidales bacterium | reverse complement strand
TTTTTTTTGTTATTTTAGTGAAAGGTTTAAAGGGCTTAAAATGAAATTTCTAAAACTAATAAGTGCGTTATTGCTATGCTCTGTCTTTTGTATTGATGTAAGTCAGGCTCAAGTTGATAGCCTGATAGCACAACTGGATGGAGATTTAAGCGCCAACAAACGGGCTACAATATTGAATCAGCTCTGCTTAAGCCTTTGTTATTCAAATCCTGATACAGCTCTATATTATGGCAAACAAGCAGTTATTGTAGGTAAAGAATCTAGTAATGACACCATTTTAGGTAAGGCATATAATCGTATTGGCATTGTAATGGACGTTACTTCAGACTGGGATAGTGCATTGTATTATTATGATATCGCAATGAAATATGCTAATATAACCAGAGATAGCATTACGCTTTCAAGTGTTTTTAACAATTTTGGACTGATCTATTGGAATAAAGGTCAACACGATTTGGCAGTAGAAAATTTTACACAAGCTCTGCGAATAGCAGATTTACAGGGTATAGACAGAATTCAGTCAAATGCCTACAATAATATTGGACTAATCTACTGGGAGCAAGACAGGCTTGAGGAGGCACTTGAATATCAAATGAAAGCGCTGGAGATTAGAAAGCAAAGCCAGGATGAGTATGGAATAGGAGCATCGTACCTTAATATTGCGATGTTGTACGATGATTTTGAAAAGTACGATTCATGTATCTATTTTTTGAACAAATCGATTGTTATTAAGGAAAAACTAAATGATTTATACGGACTTGGTAAAGCATGTACTAACATTGGAATTACCTATAGTAACCTCAATCAACTGGACTCTTGCTTTTATTACTTAAAACGGGCAATTGCTATTCATGAATCTACCGAGAATTATTACAATGCTGCATCATCCATGTTTAATCTGGGCTCCATTTATTATGATCATTCAATGCACGAGAATTCCCTTGAGTATTTAAATAAGTCTCTCGCACTTGCCGAGCAGTATGGATTTAACAAACTGATGTACAAGATCTATAATAATTTGGGGCTTAATAATGTTGCATTAAGGAATTTTGAATCTTCCTCGCTATATTTTAAAATGGCTTCTAATTGGAAGGACAGCGTATACTTTGCCGATCGGGATAGGGCAATTGAGGAAGTTCAGAAGAAATATGAAACAGAGAAGCAAGCTAAGGATATTGCAATTTTACAGAAGGATACGGCTGAGAAAGAAGTTAAATTGCTGAAAAGAAAAAGATACATAGCCGGCCTGTTAAGCCTTATTACATTGCTTATCCTATTTTCTATTTTGTTTATACAACGACAACGATCGCGTGAAAAAGCACGTCGTGCTGCCGCTGTTATTAATGAACGCGACAAAGGGCTGAAAGCAATTGTTTCTGCAACAGAGAACGAACGTAAACGAATTGCAAAGGATTTGCATGATGGAGTTGGTCAGCAAATTTCGGGGCTTAAATTTTTCATCCAGCAATTAAACCTTGAGAAGACGGAAAATATTCAAAAAGCATCTAAGCTAAAATCCATTATTGATGAATTGGGAGATGAGGTGAGAAATATATCTCATCAAATGATGCCTCGTGCTTTGCAGGAATTAGGGCTTGTAGCCGCTATTGAAGACATGCTGGAGAAAAGTTTTCATGGTAGTTCTATCGAATTTAACTTTGAACATGTTGGCCTGAACGAGCGATTAGTAGAGGATATTGAGATTGCAATCTACCGGATCTGTCAGGAATTAATAAATAATATCATCAAACACTCCAAAGCAAAGTCGGTTGATGTTCAATTGGCAAAACGCAAAGATTTCTTGTTCTTGGTTGTAGAAGATAATGGAGTTGGTGTATCCGGGAAACGGGAAAAAAATGGCGGGATAGGCATGTTAACTATTCAGAACCGCTTAAATATTATCAATGGCGAGTTGCAGTTCGATAGCTCAGAAGGTAAGGGAACCATTGCAACAATTAGAGTGAAATTAGGATGACAGAAACCTGTATCATATTAGCCGATGACCATCAAATAATTCTTGATGGAATACGAGCAATGCTTAATAATAATCCAAAGTTTAAGGTGGTTGCCACAGCAAATAATGGCAACGATCTCTTGAAGGATATAGAGATTTTTCAACCCGATTTGGTTATCTCTGATATTGAAATGCCCGGTCTTAATGGGATGGAGGCCGCAAAAATAATTAAAGCCCGATATCCACATTTGAAACTGATTATCTTAAGTATGTATAAAGAGCCTAGCATTATTAAAAAATTGATTGCGCTAGGCGTTGATGGCTATTTAGTTAAAACTGCTGATCAGGAAGAGCTGGTTGCCGGCATTTGCCAAGTGGTGAAAGGACAGAAGTTTTTTGCAGGGGAAGTTACCATGGCACTTACCGAAACAGACACTAGCTCTAATAAACAAAAGGAAGTGATTCAAAAACTAGCTGGTTTAAGCGAACGCGAAATAGAAATTGTAAAGCTAATTTGCGACGGGCTGAATAACCGTGAAATAGGTGAACGATTGTTTATTAGTCACAGAACCGTTGATACACATCGCACCAATCTAATGCGAAAACTGGAAGTACATTCTGTTGTTGAACTTATTAAAATTGCAATCAAATCTGGTTTAATTGAAGATTAGTCCAATCTGACATTTCCTAAACTCTCAAAAGAATTATTATCGGTATCTTTCGTTGATTACTAAATAGCATCAACAATACGAGCGTTTATGGATATTTTAATTCATTCCATTTCAGGCATGGCATTAGGAACGGCGGTTTCAAGTTTTGTAGAAGGAGGTATCTTAAAAAAGCTCGGCTTGGTTGCCTTAGCTGGTTTTGCTGGGGCTTTGCCAGATGTGGATGCTATTAGCTTATGGTCAGGATTTGATCAATCAATAGGAAGTGTTTTTGGACTTGAGCACAGTGGAAAAGAAATCTATTTTTCAAAATTGTGGTATGGACATCATGCATTTATGCATTCGTTTTTTGCCGCAGTATTTCTTACTTTATTTGGAGCCTTCTTAGCGTACCTGTTTAGTAGCCGGTTTAATAGACTTTCCATTGCGTCTTTGAGAAAATATTTATGGAACCGTTTAGCTTATATTTTGGCTTTTATTGGTGGTTTTACTTTACATCTCCTCGAAGACATGCCAACGCCACATTGTGTGTGGGGAGGTGTCAACTTCTTTTGGCCATCTGCAAGTTATATCGGAGGAAGCGGGCAGATTTGGTGGTGGAACAACTACGACCTATTTCTGATTGTAACAGGTGTTTTTGGAATAAATATGCTTGTATTGCTGCTAGCTAAATTAATCAAGTTTAATTCAAGAATCATTACATCGATAGTTTTTATAGTTGGCTTCTCAATGGCTCTTAATCAAATTAGCACACGAGGCTTTGATTTTAATTATCAGGGGCACACGCCAAAATATCAAGAGTTTGAGCAACGAAGTAAGGAGATTCAAAGAGAGGTGCTAGGCGAGGACCTGTATTTCTTCATGCAGCGAATCGACAATCAATTACCGATTAATTTCTAGTCGAATCCATGACAAATCATAGCGTATGTTTGATCATTGAGAAAATACTTTTAGAATAATTATGAAAAAATGTTGTTATTTAAATAGTACTAATCAATCTAATCTTTGGCTATGGGTATATTAAAAGATCTTACCGAACTTACCAGTGCAAAAGTAATTTCTGATGAGGTGGCACAAGATATCACGGACTATTACCAAAGCCGGAGTGGTCGTTTTAGTAACAAACTTTTTGTTGTGTTTGGCATCCTCGGAGCCGTGCTTGTTGGTTTAGGAATCATACTTATTGTCGCACATAACTGGGATGATCTTTCAAAATTCAGCAAAACTATTCTTGCATTCTTGCCAATGCTGCTTGGCCAGGTAGCTTGTGCTTATGCTCTTCTTAAAAGAAAAGATAGTGTTGCATGGCGCGAAGGAGCAGCTTCGTTTCTTTTTTTTACGGTAGGCGCCTGCATTTCTCTGGTTAGTCAAATTTATCATATCCCAGGCGATCTTGGTAGTTTCATGTTTACATGGATGATTATGTGTTTACCGCTAATCTACCTTATGAGATCATCCATGAGCTCGATTCTTTATATCGCTGGTTCAGTTTTTTATGCAGTGCACAATGGCTATTCATATGGTTTTGCCGAGTCCTATTGGTTTTGGCTAATGTTATTGGTAGTTATTCCTCATTACTATTTGCTCTTCCGACAAAGGGAAGTAGGTAATTTTCTTACCTGGCATAACTGGATATTACCGATAGCTCTTATTATTACATTGGGAATATTAGGCAATCATCACGAAGAACTTATGTTCATTGCCTACATGAGCCTGTTTGGCTTCTTTTTTATGTTCGGAACATCGCGGTTTTTCAATCAGCAAAAACTGATTAATAATGGCTATGTCATCCTTGGTTCGCTTGGAACCGTAGTCATATTATTAATGCTTAGTTTCGATTGGTTCTGGCAAGAACTTCGTGATCGAGTGTATGAGTTTAGTGCATTAGACGACTACACTGAATTAATAGTAATATTGATTCTTACAGCGTCTGCCATGCTATTTTATCTTCCAAGATTAAGAACCCAAGTGTTTCGTGAAATTCCTCCGATTGCTCACGTATTTTTAGTCTTTATCTTAATTTTTGTTGTTGGACTATTCTCGAGCGCCGCACTTATCCTTGTTAATCTTTTAGTTTTTGTTCTAGGTGTTCTTACATTACGATCTGGTGCTAAAAAAAATCACCTTGGAATATTAAATTACGGACTATTAATAATAACCGCATTGGTTGTCTGTCGATTTTTTGATGAAGACATAAGCTTTGTTATACGCGGTGCATTGTTTGTAGCCGTGGGTGTTGGATTTTTCTTTACAAACTATTTGATCCTAAAAAAAAGGAGGACTAACGATGAATAATAAACTAACACTATTGATTTTAGTACTTGTTTTTCTAGCACAGCTTTTTGTGCCGATACAAATGATTCTGAATAGGGAAGATGTGCTTATGACCGGCACACCCTATGAATTTAAAACGGAGCCCATCGATCCAAACGATCCATTTCGAGGCAAGTACATTACACTGAATTTTGAAATTGCAAGTTATGAGGTTGGATCTATTGATGGATGGAGACAAGGAGAAAAAGTATTTGTTCATTTAATAAACGATGAATTTGGTTTTGCTAAGATTAAGCATCTATCAAGAGAAGCACCAAATGATGGAGTTGATTACTTTAAAGCTAATGTAAAGTATGTTATAGCAGGAACTCCTTCGGAGTTGAATATTGAGTTTCCTTTTACGCGCTATTACATGGAAGAGTCTAAGTCGCTTGTGGCTGAGAGGATTTATGAGGAATCGCTTGATGAAGAAGAGAACAAGGTTGCCGTTGCTATGGTATATGTAAAAGATGGTGATGCGGTTTTGAAAGATGTACTAATAGAAGGGGAATCTATTCGCTCAATAGCGAAGCGCAGAAACAACGGATTTAACTAGATCATACTTTCTTGTATTTATTGGCTCTGAATGAACTAAAGTGGATTACCCATCGTTCTTATATCGAAGCGATTATTATAGATTATGAATTCATCAAAAGAAATAAAGTTCTATCCCCCTTTAGAAGAAAAGTTTAATATTATAACGCATGGGTTGGGCTTTTTGCTTGGTATTGCAGCGCTTGTATTATTAATAGTGCGTGCAGCTCAGTTAGGCGATGCATGGCACATTGTTAGCTTTACTATTTATGGTAGCAGCATGATAGTGCTTTATGCAGCATCAACAAGTTACCATAGCGCCAAGAAACCTCGCTTGCGTTATTATCTTAATATTGTCGATCACTCCTCCATTTATTTGCTCATTGCCGGAACTTATACACCCTTTGCTTTAGTAACTCTTAATGGTACAATTGGCTGGGTTATCTTTGGAGTTGTTTGGGGTTTAGCTGTTGCTGGAATTGTCATGAAGCTTTTCTTCATTGGTAAATATAAAATCCTATCTACAATTATGTATGTGCTAATGGGATGGATCATCCTATTTGCTATAAAACCTCTGATTAATAATTTACCTCTACCTGGTTTGTACTGGTTGCTGGCAGGAGGAATTGCTTATACCATTGGTGCCGTGTTATACAGCTTCAATCGATTGAAGTTTAATCATGCTGTTTTTCATGTATTTGTACTGCTCGGAAGTCTTTGTCATTTTATAACAATCTATCTTTATGTGCTTCCAGGTAGCTAATTGCAGATAACTTATGGATGGCTATAATCCAATGTGTCGGGAAATTACCAGGCGCTGAATTTCTGATGTTCCTTCTCCAATCTGCAATAATCGCTGATCACGATAAAAACGTTCAATGGCATAATCTTTCATCAAACCGTATCCTCCATGAATTTGTACAGCTTCATCTGCTACCTCTTTGGCGATTTCGGAACAGTAGAGTTTCGACATAGCGGCTTCCTTTTCGAAGGGTTGTTTGTTTTGTTTAAGCCAGCAGGCCTTATATAGCAGGTTCCTGGCCAATTCAATTTTCATTGCCATGTCTGCTAATTTAAAAGCAATTGCCTGAAATTTTGCAATTGGTTTTCCAAACTGTTTGCGTTCAAGCGAATATTGGTGTGCCATTTCATAAGCACCTTGTGCTAAACCCAGTCCCATTGCGGCAATAGATAATCGTCCGCTGTCGAGTGTGCTGAGCATAATTTTAGAACCTTCGCCAATTGCGCCAAGCAGGTTGCCCTCCGGTACTTTACAATCGTCAAAAAAGAGCTCTGCAGTATTTGATGAGCGCCACATCATTTTATTGTGCATTTCTCTGCTGGTAAAACCTGGTGTGTCTTGATCAACGATAATAGTAGAGAATGAGCTTTTACCATTTTCGTCCTTGACAACCGCTTGAACAGTTGAACCAAGCGTGATTTCAGTTGAAGCGTTGGTTATGAAAATCTTTGAACCATTAATGGTCCATTCACCATTTTCGAGCGTTGCTTTTGTTTTACTGGCTCGTGAATCGGAACCTGCATCAGGTTCGGTTAAACCAAAGCCCCAAAGATATTGACCGGTACAAAGTTTCGGAAGGTACTTTTGTTTTTGCTCTTCTGTACCGTATTCGTAGAGCGGTCCAATGCCAAGAGAGTTATGTGCTGCAACAGTGGCAGCCTGCGAACTGTCTACTCGTGCGAGTTCTTCTACTGCAATAATATAGGATAAAACATCAAACCCATGACCGCCATATTTTTCATCCACCACCATTCCAAATAAACCAATTTCGCCCATGCCTTTGGTTAGCTCAATGGAGAACTCTTCTTTTTCGTCTAGTTCCTGTGCAACAGGTTTAATGTTCCTTTCCGCAAAATCTCTTACCGTTTTTCGTATGAGGTTGTGTTCTTCGTTGCAATATATATCCATGATTCATTATTTTATCTTGAACTATTCTATTTCTTTGGCTCGCCAATTTTCACAAGTGTTTTCGTACTATCAACCATTTCGCCCACTTCTGTGTTCACTTCTTCAACAATTCCATCAATAGCTGCCAACAGATTATTCTCCATTTTCATACTCTCAACAATTAAAACGACATCACCTTCGTGTACCTCATCACCAGGCTTTACATTTACCAGCACTGTTTTGCCCGGCATCTGCGATTTAATAATTCCGCTTTTCTCGCCACTTGAACCCTCAATAGCATTTAAGTCAAACTCCTCTGGCAGTAAATCCTTACGATTTAGTTGAAAAGTAAACCCATCGAAACTTAACCATGTGTCACCTTTTTTATTGCACGACACAAAGGCCATGTAGTGAAAATCATCAATAATTACTTCAATACGCTGGTCGGAAATAGATTTAAGCTTTGCAAAATATAGTTGACCATCTATGTTAATTTCATAGGAATATTCACTTAGATTTTTTAACCCAAGTTCATAAATATCACCATCGAGCTGAATGGTAATATTCATAATTTCACGCCAAAACCCAATGCTCTCCCATACATTTGCAGGGTTGTTTTGTTTCTTCTTATTAAGGCTATAAAGCAAAAATGAAATGAGAACAGTTGGTTTTGAAACCGCTTCTTTATCAATAAGCATTTTTGAGGTGATTTCCTTAATGCTGTTATCACAAAATTTAGTAGAGATCTTGTTTGCTGCAAAACTTTTATGCTCAAGCACATTGATAAGATAGGCAATATTGGTCTTTATCCCATGTATGTTGTAGTGCTTAAGTGCATTTACCATTTGTTTTCTGGCCAATTCCCGATTACTGCCCTTAACAATTAATTTGCTGATCATTGGATCATAAATGCTTTCAATCATTGTGGGATGCTCAATTCCTGTATCGATCCTAATATTTTGTCCGTTAGGTTCAATATAGCTGGTCATCTGTCCGGGTGATGGCATAAAATCATTTTCAGGATCTTCGGCATAAATACGACACTCAATGGCATGACCTGTCTGTGAGATATCTTGCTGTGCATAGCGCAGCGGATTACCTGCTGCGATTAGAATTTGTTCTTTTACAATATCTGTTTGGGTTACCATTTCGGTGACCGGATGTTCTACCTGCACCCGCGTATTCATTTCGAGAAAGTAATGTCTTCCTTGCGAATCGACTAAAAATTCGATTGTGCCAGCATTGTTGTAATTTACAGCTTTGCTTATATCCACTGCCGATTGCGCAATTTTATTTCTCAATTCATCGGTAAGAACGGACGCCGGCGATTCCTCGATAATTTTCTGGTACCGTCGCTGAATGGAGCATTCACGTTCGTAGAGGTGAATTACATTTCCATGATTATCGCCCAACACCTGTACCTCAATGTGGCGCGGATTTTCAATGAATTGCTCTAAATAAACAGATGCATCACCAAAATAGGAAAGTGCTTCACGTGAGGTAGATTCAATTGCACCAGCTAATTCATCACGTTTATGAATAATGCGCATGCCCTTGCCACCACCACCTGCAGCTGCCTTTAAAAGTACAGGGAATTCAATGTTAGCCGATTTGGTAATTAAGTCGGTTGGTGAACCCGTTACACCCTTGGTGATTGGAACTCCAATTTTATCCGCAAAAAGACGTGCTTCAATTTTGTTACCCATTAATTGAATAACATCTGATTTTGGGCCAATAAATATTATTCCCGCTTGTTCGCAGCTTGCCACAAAACTTGGATTCTCAGATAAGAAACCATAGCCCGGATGGATGGCCTGAACATTTGATTTTCTTGCAATGTTAATTATTAGATCAATATTGAGATAGGAGTGAGCCAAATCATTGTCAGGCAGTGCAAAGGCCTCGTCGGCCATCTTTACATGTAAAGCATTCTCATCTGCTGGAGAGAAAATGGCCACCGTTTTAATACCCAGACTTCTTGCTGATTTTATTATGCGTACCGCAATCTCGCCTCGGTTAGCTATTAATATTTTTTCAAATAGTTTCATCTCGTAGTTCTTGTTTTGTTAATGAGCAAAAGTGTTTGTAGACTTAATTCGATTGCTCACTATTTCACCCAGTTGGGCTTTCGCTTCTCAAGAAAAGCAGCCATCCCTTCTTGTCCTTCTTCTGAGGCTCTAATCTCTGCTATCATTTCTGCTGTTTTTACTAATGCTTCATCCATATTCCATTTATTATGAATATCGAATAGCAAGCTTTTACATTGGCTCATGGCTTTGGGACCACTTGTTCTTAGATGTCCGATCATTTCTTCCACAAAGGCATCAATCGCTTCCAATGGCATCGACTTGTTAACCAATTTATGGTGTTGTGCTTCTTCGCCTTTAAAGCGTTTACCGGTTAGCATTAATTCTTTAGCTGGGTATTCGCCAACGCGTTTAGCAACATATGGTGAAATGCAAGCCGGTATTATTCCTATCTTGACTTCACTTAACGAAAAGGTTGTAGTGTCGGCCGCATAAGCAAAATCGCATGCTGCTAGCAATCCATTAGCTCCTCCAATGGCTGCGCCATGAACAATTGCAATGGTTGGTTTTGGGCAGGTGTAAATGGCATAAAAGCATTTTGATAGATTCAGGCTCTCTGCATAGTTTTGCTCATATGAATATGAGGCAACGTTACGCATCCAGTTTAAATCAGCACCAGCACAAAAAGATTTTCCTTTTCCACGCAGTACTATTGCGAGGCATGATTCATCGCTGCCAATCTGCTCATAAGCATCCAGCAATTCAGCTATCATGGTTTCATTAAAGGCATTGTGTATGTCTGGTCGGTTCAACCAGATGGTAACTATATCGTTATTTTGCTCAAGTTGTATGGTGTTGTATTTTTTCGTCATTTTATGCTGTCATTAAATTTTACTCGGGTTTTACATTCTAAAAATGCCAAACTTTGGGTCGTCATATTTTTTGTTTAATGATGCGGCAATCCCCATAGCCAATACCTTTCGCGTATCAACGGGGTCAATAATTCCGTCATCCCAGATTCTTGAAGTACTGTAATAAGCCGATCCTTCGGTTTCATATTTGTCTAGAATAGTTTGCATCATCTGCTCACGCTCTTTTGGATCGAGCGTAAGACCTTTGGCTCGCAATTGATCTTCCTTTACGGTGATAAGCACATTAGCAGCCTGTTCGCCACCCATCACGGATATTTTTGCATTAGGCCACATGAACAACTGATTTGGTTCATAAGCTCTTCCTGCCATTGCATAATTACCTGCTCCGAACGATCCGCCAAATACTACTGTAAATTTTGGAACATTTGCATTTGCAACAGCATGCACCAGTTTGGCTCCATCGCGCGCAATTCCTTTATGTTCGTATTCTTTGCCAACAATAAAACCAGTAATGTTTTGAAGGAAAATAATTGGTATTTTTCTAAATGAGCAGAGTTCAATAAAGTGAGCACCTTTTAGTGAGGTTTCTGAAAAGAACACACCGTTGTTGGCTAATATTCCAACCGGATAACCCATGATGTTTGCAAAGCCGGTAACCAAGGTGGGAGCGTAATTCGATTTAAATTCGTGAAACTTGCTGCCATCAACTATTCGTGCAATTATCTCACGCGCATCAACGGGTTTCTTTAAATCCATTGGTGCAATGCCATATAACTCCTGTGGATCGTAAAATGGTTCTTCAGGTGTTTTAACATCCAGGCTTTGCTTCTCTTTTTTTTCAAGTGACTCAAAAATATTTCTGCATATTTGAATGGCATGCTGATCATTTTCAGCTGCATGATCTGCAACACCAGAAATACTTGTGTGTACGTCAGCGCCACCTAATTCTTCTGCGGAAACCTCTTCGCCAGTTGCGGCCTTAACCAAGGGTGGACCACCAATGAAGATGGTTCCTTGATTACGAACAATAATGGTTTCGTCGCTCATGGCAGGTACATAAGCACCACCTGCAGTGCACGAACCCATTACGATTGAAATCTGAGGAATACCCTTCGCCGATAATTGAGCCTGGTTATAAAAAAAACGTCCAAAATCATTTTTATCAGGAAATACATTTGCCTGCTCAGGAAGAAAAACACCACCAGAGTCTACCATATAAACACATGGCAGGTGGTTTTGCATGGCAATCTCTTGTGCACGTAAATGCTTTTTAATGGTTTCTTTAACGTAAGTACCTCCTTTAACGGTAGCATCATTCGCAATAATTATGGTTTCCTGGCCATGAATAACACCAATACCCGTAATAATACCAGCGGACGGAAATTGATTCTCATAGGTCCCATAGGCTGCCATTGTAGATAATTCCATAAATGGAGTATTGGCATCAACCAGCAGATCGATGCGCTCACGTGCAAGCAGCTTTCCCCTTGACTTATGCTTTGCAATGGCTCCTGGTGAAGATCCACTCTTTACGCTATTAAGCTTCTCATAATAATCTGCTATAAGTTCCTGATAGGCTTTTTTATGAGCCAGGTAACTCTCTGTTTTGATACTGATTTTAGATTCTATCTTAAACAAAGTCGTATAGTTTTTAAGTTATATCTAATTTTATTGATATGTAAATATATGTAAAAACATACGTTTGCAAAGAATGTTGCAGAGTTTTTACAAAATCATACTAGCGCAAATTTAGCGCGTTTTAAAATTACGCTGATTATTGAAGTGTAATTATTATTAAACACATTTTTTAACGAATTAGCTATGTCAAATCAGTTTTGTTTTTAAGTCCGCTAGAATTTGCAGCCTTCAACTATTTAATTGCTTTTACTTTGACTACATCACTTTCAATAAGATAGAATAGTAAATATCTATATAATTGTTTACTTTCAGAAAATTAGCAATCTAATTGCAATCATTAAAAAAAATGAAGTATTTTGTGAACAGATATCACATAATGGCAGCTACAAATAAAATCAGATTAACGGAGTGTCCCAGAGACGCGATGCAAGGAATGAAAACCTTCGTTCCCACAGATGATAAAATTATTTACATCAATAGTTTATTAAAGGTTGGTTTCGATATTCTTGACTTTGGAAGTTTTGTATCGCCCAAGGCCATTCCACAATTGAGCGATACAGCAAAGGTTCTTGCGCATTTAAACATGGACACCACCGCGACAAAGCTTTTGGCGATTATTGGAAATATGCGCGGCGCAAAAGAGGCTTCACAGTTCGATGAGGTAAGTTATTTAGGATTTCCATTCTCCATATCCGATACCTTTTTAAAACTGAACATTAACACGAATGTGAATGAAGCTTTCGGACTTACACATGAGCTCCTTGAGCTCTGCGATAAAACAGGTAAGGAGTTAATGGTCTACTTGTCCATGGCTTTTGGGAATCTATATAATGATCCATGGAGTCCGGAACTTGTTGCAGATTGGGTATATAATCTAAAGCGAAATGGAGCAAGTGAAATTAATCTGGCAGATACAGTTGGTGTTGCAAGTGCGGAATCTGTTAGGCAGGTGTTCGGTTTGCTGGTTAATGAATTTCCCGATATTAATTTTGGATTTCACTTACATGCTAAAGCCGATGAATGGTACGATAAAGTTGATATTGCGTATCAGGCAGGTTGCAAGAATTTCGATGGTGTTCTCTCAGGAATGGGTGGCTGCCCAATGTCAGGTTCCGCAATGGTGGAGAATTTACACATGAAAAACCTGGTGGATTATTTTGATGAAAAACAAGTTGGTCTTCAGCTTAACCGTCAAGAGCTTGATGAAGCATATCAAATTGCCATGAAGGTTTTGGCTGATAAAAATTAATAGTACAATCACTAAATAAAATAGCATGCGAAAAGTAGTTAAAAATGCACAGGAAGCTATCAAAGGCATTGAGGATGGAATGTCGATAATGCTTGGGGGCTTTGGATTGTGTGGCATTCCTGAGAACTCAATAGATGCCTTGGCAGAAACCACCATATCAGGTTTGTGGTGTATTTCAAATAATGCAGGTATTGATAATGTTGGCTTGGGTAAGTTATTGCGTAAACAACAGATTCGCAAAATGACTTCATCGTATGTTGGCGAGAACAAAGAATTTGAACGTCAATTATTAAGTGGCGAATTAGAAGTTGAGCTCATTCCGCAGGGAACCTTAGCTGAACGGATTA
The DNA here is from genome assembly GCA_041584015.1 of Bacteroidales bacterium. GTDB lineage: Bacteria > Bacteroidota > Bacteroidia > Bacteroidales > M50B96 > JBFHES01. The sequence goes on along the minus strand of JBFHES010000102.1, from coordinate 1,120 downwards.
GGGCGGGTGGAGCAGGTATACCTGCATTCTTTGTACCAGCCGGATACGGAACAGAAGTACAAGGCGAAAAGGAAGTGCGTGAATTTAATGGCAAACAGCATATTCTTGAATTGGGCATGCGTGCTGATTTCGCGATTGTTAAGGCGTGGAAAGGAGATACGGCTGGAAATTTAATTTACCGCCATACAGCTAATAATTTCAACAATATGATGGCGGCTGCCGGAATTATAACAATAGCAGAAGTAGAAGAGTTGGTTCCTGCAGGTGAGCTAGATCCTAATCAGGTGCACACACCAGGCATATTCGTTCAGCGGATTTTCCAGGGTACAGACTACACCAAACAAATTGAATTTGTCACTACCAGTGACTAAACGGATGTTTTTGAGAGTTGTTAGATAATTTATATGCTTAAAAATGAAATCATATGTCACTAGATAAAAATGGAATTGCAAAGAGAATTGCACAAGAATTAGAAGATGGTTTTTACGTAAATCTGGGTATTGGCATTCCTACGCTTGTTGCCAATTATATTCCTGAAGGAATGGATGTGGTGCTACATTCAGAAAACGGTCTGCTGGGTATTGGCCCTTTCCCAACGAAAGAGGAAGTTGATGCAGATCTTATAAATGCGGGAAAACAAACTGTTACAGCAATAGATGGTTCATCGTTTTTTGATTCAGCTGCAAGCTTTGGTATGATTAGAGGCGGGCATGTAGATTTAACTGTGCTTGGTGCTTTTGAGGTTTCATCAAGTGGTGATATTGCCAGCTGGAAAGTTCCAAACAAATTAATTAAAGGAATGGGCGGCGCCATGGATTTGGTGGCGGCGGCTAAGAATATTATTGTGGCCATGCAGCATACCGATCGTGAGGGTAACTCTAAGCTGCTAGCAGATTGCACCTTACCATTAACTGGTGTTAATTGTGTTAAGAAAATAGTTACCAACCTTGCAGTAATTGAGGTAACCGAGCAAGGCTTTAAATTGCTGGAGAGAGCGCCCGGTGTTAGCGTTGAAGAGATAAAGAAAGCGACTGCGGGTAAGTTGATTGTTGAGGGCGATATACCTGAAATGAACGGCTAGGCTTATAAGAACACAATACTTTAGTTGTTCAATGGATTA
>JBFHES010000101.1:0-14658 GCA_041584015.1 Bacteroidales bacterium | reverse complement strand
GACAATACCAACGGATCGACAAATAATTACAAAACCATTAATAATTACCCTTGGGCAATTGAAACGCCTTCGAGTTTTGCCTATCCTATTGAGAAAGTAGATATCGTAAATGCACACACAAAGTTTGGCCCTTGGGCTGAAGCGGCAGGATCTAATTATTCAAACTGGTACGAAAACCAGCCAGGGTACAGAAACGGTCAAAACATTTACTAGAGAAATTTAGAAAATATTGTTTCAATTTCAAATACAAAAATCCCGCTTGGCAATGCTGAGCGGGATTTCTTATGGGCAAACTTTTTCCTTCTGCGACGTTTGATTATTTTTAGCTTGTACTCAAAACTAATCAATGCTAATCTTAAACAACAAACATGCAGCGCTTTCTCATTATCATTTTCGGTTTACTCCTTTTCTCGTGCACTCAGAAAAACATTCAGAAAGTTTCTGATGATCTTAAAATTCTTGGTGAGGTTCAGCAAATTATTGACACCTCATTTGTGATTAAGAATAAAGTGCAAAGAATCGAAAATATTACAACTTATAATTTTAGAAAAGGAAATATAGCCAAGCAGTTCAACTACATAATTATTAATAAAGACAGTACTAAGAGCACCAGTAAGTACTATTACAACAGCTATGGAAATCTTAAAAAAACGGAGGTATTTAATGATGCAGATGAACTAAAAGAAACAACGTACTGGAAATTTGACAAACATGGCAACCACATAGAAGTTAAGAATGTAGGCCAAGCTAAACCCCATACTTCTAAATATACATACGAATACAAGAATGGACTGAAGGTTAAAATGATAGTCAGTGCAAATAACAAATATATTCATACTGAAACATATGACTACGATGCCAATGGCAACATGACCAGACAGGATCATCAGAGCTCGTGGCTCGATTCGCAAAACCTGTACGAGTATAATTCTGACAACAATGTAACCAGGTATCAGCACATTAGAAATGGCAGCTCCGACTATTATGTAAAATACATTTATGAAGACACACTGCTATTACGCAGAGAGGATTATAATCTGGATGATACTAAAACAGGTGAAAGAACCTATGCTTACAATGAGCGAGGCCAGTTAATCTTTGAAGAAGAAAAAAGGTACGGTAAAAAAACCGAGTTCCTAAACTTCGACGATATGGGCAACTGGCTCGGGAAAGAAAAATACTACTATCGCCAACTAGAGAGATATACCAGTAGAACAATTCAATATAGATAAGACGGATCACTTTGAAAAGCAGATGGACTGTTAACCAATTTGCGAAATTAGAAAGCAGACAATCAGTACTATTTAAAGTTTTGTATTAGATAAGGATTATCCGCGATGGTCGATAGCTGTAATTGTTCTGAATCGCTGCACGGCAATGGCACCAGGCAATGAGCTAAAAAACAAGATGAAATGACTGTTGAAAATTGTTTTCTGGCTGAGCTCTTTGAGGAACGATAAGAGTGAGTTTAAAACAATTTAAGTTATCACCGTAGCTTTTCTGAGTGAAGAGCGTGCAGCCTTGATCTTTTTTGCTTCGTGTTTGCGATCAAGCGAAAAATTGGAGCGTAGCGGAAAAAGTGAATTCCATTGAAAATATAATTTAGATGAACAAATGAAGTCGGGTTTGGGCGAAGCGCCAAGGTGATTCGGCGCTGTATGTTAGAGCGTATTCATAAACAACAGCTCTCCCTCTCTTAATTATTTACCTTTAGTATATAAATTCAAACCCTCCGGAAATTTCAACTCATCTGATAACACACGCCTGCAATAAGATCTATAAAGCATCAACATGCTTGCAAATACCAATTTTCTCCAGACTAATTGGAACCTATAAGTAAACTTATATTTTGCGAATAGCCATTCTGGCTAATCACCAAGGTATATAATCCATCTACCAGCTGATCAACACGCATTTGAGTTTCGATTAATGGATGATCATTAATAACTGTTTTCCTATATACCTTTTGACCTATTGCATTGTACAATTCAATTGAGTAATTATTTGCCAGTGGCAGTTTTGCCTGAATATGTACGACATCCTTTGCAGGATTAGGATAAGCAATAATTCCCCATTGGTGTTGCTCCAGCGCATTATCTAAAAACTGAAACAGTTCGGTATGAGTTGAATCACCACACTCGTTAGTTGCCGTTAAAACCACCTCATAATCCCCGGCAGGGAATGTATGCACCGGATTTACGCTTGTATCAATTGCCGAACCATCGCCAAAATCCCACGCATAACTATCGGCAAAAACAGAGGCATTGTTAAAGACTATTTCAGTGCCATTGGCATAATAGCTAAAATCAGCTACTGGTAAATCAAAAAGTTCAACGTAAACGGTATCGGCATACATGCACGATCCATAATATACAAAGCAATTAAACACGCCACTTTCCTGCGCTATATATGGATAATTACTAGTGCCATCCTGCCATATCGGTCCTAGAAGCGGATCAACCGGGATTAAAGCATCTGAAGGACAACTGAACAAACTATCAATAAGAATAATATCATCAACCTGATAATGTGTTACCGCTATGGACGCATCGCCAACGCACCCGGCACTCGTTGTGAGAGCAACTGTATAGGTGGCAGTTGTATCTGCGGTAATACTTTGAGTTTGCTCACCAGTATTCCACAAATATGAATAACCCGCAGGGGCTGTTAGCTCAGCCGTTTCATCATTACACAAATCGAAGTCATTACCTAGACTCACTGCTGGCACCGTATCGAAAACAAATATTGTAAGGCTATCATAGGATATTCCATCACAGCCAGCTACTTCGGTATAAAAAGTAGTAGTTGAGTCCACCTGAATAGTTAAGCTATCACCAAACCCTATTTCATTCCAATTTGCATCTAACCACTTGTTTCCGGGTTCATAACGTACGTATAGCTGATGAGCCGTCCAGGGATTATTATTAAGCGTATCCAGATAATAAGCTCTTGTTCGAGTACCATTTTGAATTCCTGCTGTTTTATTTACAAAACCGCTATAACAATTATTTATATTGTGATAATCAACATCAATGATATTGCTTGTTTCGTAGAGATAAATCGAAAATTCATTACTAGTTCCTGCACAGTTCTCGTAAACTCCCTGAAGAAAACTCACAACCAGAATTCGATTTGGTGACACACCATAGGTGTGATATTTTATGAATCCAAACTGACTATAATCCCAATCGGTCCATGCACCAAAAATAGTATTTGCCGGTAATAACAGGTTACTATCATTATACATAGCGGGCAGGCTAACATTGGTCTTTGGATCGGCAATTGAATATTCATGTTGTGGGGTAAAACTAATCCAGCCATTTACGCCAACGTAAAATTGATTATAGCTCTTTCCAAAGAACTTAAAATTGAATCCAATGGGAAAACCTCCAAAAACGCCATCGTTTGTCAGGTTTTGAATATATGTTCCGCTACCGTAAGAGAATGGATTTATTGATACTGTGTCGACCCTGTAGTTTGTATTACCAACCGGATTGCTTCCCATGTTTACTAATTTGACCAGCTGTGCGCCACATAAGGTATCTCCCTTATCGGAGATAATACCGCTTGCAGGCGACAGCACCTCATCAACGCTTAGTAGCTCAGCTACAGTACAGGCAAAAGTATCACTCACTTGCAAAGTGTATGCTCCAACAGCCAATAGTCGATATACTTGTGCCCCTATTGAGTCGCTCGCAAAGTCTGGAGAAACTAAAACGCTATCAAGATAAAGTTCCAGCAAATAATTTGAATTAGGGACAAAGTCAATAGCTAAATACTCCAAAGTTCCATCACACAGCACCTCTCCTTTACTTATGGAATAATCAATGGTGCTTTGAAATTGTAATTCAATTGAGTCTACATATTGGCTGCCGCAGTAATCGGTAATACTAACCGTATACCACCCTGGTTGCAAATTGCCAATTGAATCCGATGACGCTCCGTTTGACCACTGCATTGAGCTAATACCAACTCCGCCAGCATATTCAAGCCACAAGCTTCCGGTGGCAAGATTATTACAATTGCTAACAACTACTTGCTCCATAGCGAAGTTAAAGAAATCGAAAGGCAACATCTCCACAAAGCGCACAACCATGCAACCAACTGCATCGGTAATACTTACCTGGTAACTACCCGGAACAACCTGAGCAAGCATAGCTCCGGTATCGCCGGTTGACCATTCATACGAATAAGGTGCAGCGCCACCAAAACCAACGGCACTGAGCACTCCCGGAATAACCGCACAACTATCAAAATAAGTACTAACAGTTCCATCTAAAAAAAATGTCGTATCCATTGCAATACTAAAGGAAGTATCCAAGGAGCAATTATTATCATCAGTAATGGTAAGCGAATATTGACCAGCTGCATATAATTCAATGGTATTGCCCACAAACGAGGGGTCGCTCCAGCTAAAAGTTATAGGGTCAGCGCCACTTATTACATCTGCTTGCATCAATCCGGGTAAACAGCCAATATCATTGGAGCTAAAATCAACCTGCAAAGGCACCGGATTAAAAAACACGGAATCAATTACCACGCATCCATGATTATCAGTAACCGTAAGCACGTAATTACCCGGATCGGTTGTTGTGAAGGTATTGATTGCAACCCCATTCGACCACTCGTAATTATACGGAGGAATTCCCATTAAAACATTTGCAGAAATTGCACCACCAACAGAATCACACTGATATTGTGGATTTAGCGTAAGTGATAATTCAGGTGCAATAAAAACATTGGTATAAAACGGGAAGGTACAACCATAGGTATCCGTCACATCAACCGAGAACGAATAGAACAAAGAAGGACCAGTTGCCACGACTGTATCTAAATCTTCACTAACAGCGCCATTACTCCATTGATAAGAAAATGGTCCTGTTCCTGCCAGAACAGTTAAATCAACATAATCGTAAATACATTCTGCTGGATCCGATTGAAGATCTACATCTATGGGAATTGGAAAGGTAATTTTTATAGAATCCTCGAGCTGATTATTTTCAGAATCGGTAATGGTGACAAAATACCAGGATGCCTGTGGTACTGTCGAAGAAATATAAACATCCGCGAGGGTATCACCGTGTGACCAGGCAAAATTAAGCAAAGAGTCGGCTGCGTTTACCTCTGTTTCAACAAATGCAGCACCAAGGTCGCATATGGTAATCTCATCTTCAATAATGCCACCGACTAACTGCCAGGGCTCAATAATTTCCAAATTAAGATGAAACATAGGAGCGCTGCATCCATGCAATGCCGCAACAGATAGCAGCTCTGTTCCCTCGCTAAGCGTATCGAGAACAATAGTAATTGGCACATCAACATAATAATCCAACATAGGGATGATAACCGTGTCGGGCAATAAATTACAATCAATGCCATTTATTGCTGTACCTGAATAATCGAGTAAAACCGTATCTGTAGTATAGGCCTGTACTATTTTACTAATTCTAATAAATCCCTGATTGGCAGGTAAGGATTCGAAAATTTGATCACCGCTACCAAAAGCTGAATGATACGACACATTATACTCAGGCAAGGATGATGGCCATATAAAAACGCCACAGTCATAGGAGTGATCTTCAACATCCGCAACACCAATTGTCACATGATAGGTTTCACCCACGATAGTAGGTAGAGAAGCTTTCATTGGCACTGTCAAGCCATCTAACTGAGTGATACCATACATCTGACTAGCTGTATTGTTATTCACATAATAGCTGCTATTTATATTCTGGTTTATATTATTTACATTAATGGGGAGCAAGGTATCTGGAATAACAGCAATATTATGATCTTGATAAAATCCGCCACCAGGTATCGGACCAGATACAAAAATCCCAAACACGTCATTAAAGAGCGTCATAACAAATTCAGGATATTCTTCCGATCCAAAAATATAAGTAAACTCAAGCAGGCCCTGTGTCTCTATATCAAATTCATAAACAATGGCATCTAAAGTTGTATCTGTGCTAAGTGTTTGCAAAAGACTATCACCACCTAATCCTAAATTTCCTGTTTTATTTGTAGAATTATTAGGTCCAACAAGATCTACTACATAGCCGCTTGACAACGCAATTCCCTGACTAACCGGAAAATAATAGCCGTCATAATAGAAGGTACCTATGGCGTCGCAATTGCCAGTAATTTGCTCATTGCTTATAATTCCGCAGCTCGCAAGTTCCTCAGGATCGAGCGCTTGAGAAGAAGCAGGAATAATCTGCATTTGAGCAGTAATAAGGAAAGAACTAAGCAGGAAACCGCTAAAGAGGAGAGCTTTATACATGATTGATACTATTTACAAATCCATAATTAGTTAAATTAGATTTATAAATATAAGCTTAAACTGCAAAAAACATATAAGAAAACTACCGAAACTGAAGATAATCGAATGCCGATTTCCAGGATTAGACTACCTCTACACTTGTTTTATCTACAGGCAAAGTAAAAAAGAAAGTACTTCCCTGGCCATTCTCGCTTTCTGCCCATATCTCACCTCCGTGCTGATCGACAAACTCTTTGCAAAGATTTAAGCCAATACCTGTTCCTTTCTCATCCTCGGTTCCCTTGCGCTTTATTTTTTCACCAATTTTAAAGAGTTTGTCAATGTCCGACTGAACCATACCAACACCATTATCTTTAACCGAGACCTGATAGAATTCGCCTTTAAGCTCTGCCTTTATTGTAATCTCGCCTCTACGATTAGTAAACTTTATGGCGTTGGTTGTAAGGTTTCGTAAAATGGTTCGCGTCATATCCGGATCGGCATATACGATGGAATTGAACTCAACATCCACATTAATTCGAATGCTCTTTTTATCTGCCAGCGATTTTGTGACCAAATAACATTCGTTTCCGAAAACGTGTAAATCAATGAACTCCGGATTAAACCCTAAACGACCCGTTTGTGCATTTGCCCATTGAAGCAGATTCTCCAATAACTTATAGGTACTGTTTGTCGCTTCAAATAAATTATTAATGTATTGCAGGCGTTCTTCATCCGTAAGATCAGAATAATACTCCTGCAGCAAATTTGCAAAACCTAATATTCCATGGAACGGATTTTTCAGATCATGCGCAATTATAGAGAAGAATTTATCCTTAGAAACATTCGCTTCTGTTAGTAATTGCTGGTTCTTCTCAACCTCTTCTGATTGAATCTTGCGTTCGATAATTCCCCATACCTCGCTAACAAAGAAACTTACGATTGAGAAATTTGAGTAGTATTCGGCAATCGGAAGCTCCGTACAAAATACAGAAACAAGTTCATCACCTTGCATAATTGGGACCACCAACAGGTCTTTATCCTTTAAATAAGTATTGTACAATGGTAAATCCATTAGCTCCAGATCCGACCATTCGATAATCTGAGTTTCTGTTTTCACAAGGATACGCTTGATAATAATACAATCTTCAAACAACAAGGTCGGACTCTCCACATCTACAAGTTGGTTCTCGCCAAAAAGGTAGAAAGCCATTAACTCACAAGTCTCCTTCTCATTATTTACATTTAAAAAGAAGGATTTTTCGGAATGAGTGTGTTTGCTCAAACCATGCATGGCCTCCTTTAAAAAAGCAACATAAGGGAGATGCAGACTCTTGTTAATGTCATTAAGAGTAGACAGTCGATGTCCGATTTCTTCAATCTCATCAAGCGCCTTTTTTCGATCAGAGATATCAACCATAACTCCAATAACGCCGGCAGGTTTGCCATGTTGATCTAAAAAGCTAGATTTATGAATAAGCATGGTGCTAACCATATTCTTCATTGAAACAATGGTTGCTTCGTATTTCACCAACTCCTTGCCCTTCAAGGCTATTTCATCTGATTTTTTGTGAAGCAACCTATCCTGTTCAGGCAATATATCCAAGAGCGTTTCACCTATAATCTGTTCTCTATCCAAACCAATTACCTCAACAAAGGAATCATTACATTTTTCATATCTACCATCTACACTTTTAAAATACAATGGACTTGGGATAGTATTGATAAGCGCATTTAACAATTCGTTCTGCTTCACCTGTTCATCCTTCTGCGTCTTCAGAACAAGCCTACTTTTTCGTGCTCTGATATTTGATATAATCAGGATGATTAACACTATTAAAAACGCCAACAGATTAATAAGTAGGGAATAGTTGTAACGCTTGGTTTTTTTCAGCTGTAACTCTCGCTCTGCGCCTTGCTTTGTTAATTGCTGCAACTTCTGTTCCTGGGAAAAGCGTTCTCTCTTAAGCCCCTGAACATTCTTTTCAACATTATAAACAATCTGTAAATTTGCAACTTTCTGTGCTGCTTCCTTTGAATATAAAGTATCGCTTATTTGCTCTGCTAATAAATGATAAGCATATACCTTCTTGTAATCTCCTTTTACCAAATGCAATTCAGAAAAGGCATTATACATGATAATTTGCTTAGCTTTTAATTGATGCTTATCGCATAAAGCCTCACATTCATCAAGTAAAGTTTGTGCAGCATTAAGTTTATTTTGTCTGATGTATAATAGCGCCTTGTCAGCCAGGAAACCAGCAAGATCATTGTAATCATGTACCTCCCGGGCAATTGCAATTGCCTTATCCTGATACAATGTTGCTTTAGGTATTTTATCCACATTTAAATAGGCACGCCCCAGACTATTGTAGTTCCTTGCTAAATCGATTTGATAACCAAACTGCTCGTTTAGTCCCATACTTTTCAAGTAGAACTTTATCGCTTGATCATAATCAGATCGCTCTTCGAAAGTTTTTCCAAGTGAACTAAAGGCAGCTGCAACACCTCTGCCAAAACCTATTTGATCGCCAATATGCTGGGCACGAATAAGAAAATCAACCGCAAGGCTATCAAGACCTATTTGATCGTAACTGATACCAATATTTATCAAGGTATTTACAATGCCAAAACTATCGCTCAGATGTTCCTTTATTGCCAGAGATTTAAGATAATAATCAACCGCCCTTTCATTGGCTCCGAGCACTTTGTAAATTTGACCAATGTTATTATAGGTTTTCGACAAGCCGCCCTTATCATTCTGCAGCGATTTTAAAATAACTGATTGATTGAAATAATTGAGAGCACTTTCAAAGTTACGTACATTCTTATTCAGCACCCCCAAATTATTATAAGCTTTGGCTATTTCGACGCTATCCTTTAAGTCAATACATAAATCCAGATATTCTTCTGCAAACTCAATGGCTTTATTATAGTACGCTAACTGATAATGTACTTTAACGGAATTTGTAAGTGCATACTTTAAAAATTGACTGTCACCAGAATTAATGGCTAAATTAAGTGCCTCCTGATTATAATGGATACACTTTTCTGAATCATCCTTACCATAGTACTTCGAAAGATGAAAATACACTTTCATCTTTTCATATCCTTCGGTTTGTTCTAGTTGTTGCTTTAAGCTATCTAGTTTGTCTACACCTAATGAGTAGAACGGAAGTAAAAGTACCAATAAGAAAATAACATTTCTAAGAGAGATAATCATATATAGTTTTTCTCATTACCAACACAAATGTAAGAAATGGGAGTTTAGATTTATCCGATAAGTTTATTAAAATTCAAATAGTTATTAACAAGGTTATGCCAATACGAGCACTACTTGCAGGCTGGTTTATCTCATTATTTAATAACGCCTGAACCAACAACTACATCATTTTCGTACCAGGCTGCAAACTGCCCCGGAGTAATTCCTCGTTGTTTATCATCAAACACAATATACAAACCGTCCGATCGCTTATGTAAGGTTGCCTTCTGAAGCGGCTGCCTGTAACGAATACGTACCAGATAATCCTTTTGCTCACCATCCTGCAACTCTTCCGACTTAAGAATCCAGTGCACCTCTTTATTAGGAATAAATAGAGCTTTCCGATTTAAGCCAGGATGTTCGTGCCCCTGCCCGGTATAAACAACATTCTTTTCAATATCAGTTCCGATAACAAATAAAGGCAATGCTTTGCCTCCAACGTTTAAGCCTTTTCGTTGACCAATTGTATAGAAGTGTGCCCCATTGTGCTCGCCTACCACCTTGCCATCAGATTTCTGATAAAAATAAGGACGAGCGGCCTTCTCAAGCTCTTCGTTACTTGCTTGCTCTGAAATTGTCCATTTGGCGCGTTTGCCATAAAACCACTCATCTGCACTAATCTCAACAATATCCCCTTTTTTAGCTTTAAGTTGCTGCTGAAGAAAAGTTGGCAAATCTACCTTCCCCACAAAACAAATCCCTTGCGAATCTTTACGCTCGGCTGTGGCCAGATCAAGTTTAGCAGCAATCTCACGCACCTTCGGTTTGGTAATATCACCAACCGGAAACATGGCTTTTGTTAATTGCTCTTGTGTTAACTGACACAAGAAATAGCTTTGATCCTTGTTGGTATCTATACCGGCAAGTAACTTATGTACCGGTACTCCATCAACTATCTCAGTTGTTTTCCTACAATAATGACCGGTGGCAACAAACTCGGCATCATACTTTTCAGCTGCCTTAATAAATACATCGAATTTTATTTCACGATTACAAAGCACATCGGGATTTGGCGTACGACCATTTTCGTACTCATTGAACATATAATCAACCACGCGCTGCTTATACTCTTTGCTCAAGTCCACTTCATAAAAAGGAATCTCTAATTTCTTAGCAACCAACTTTGCAAAAAGCACATCATCATTCGCCGGACAATCACCTTGCAGCAAGCCCGTGGTATCGTGCCAGTTTTTCATAAAAAGAGCAACAACATCGTACCCCTGCTCTTTTAACACATAAGCAGCAACACTTGAATCAACACCACCAGACAACCCTATTACAACCCTCTTCATCGTTCATCAAAATTATTAAGGTGCAAATTTAGCAATAAATGGAACAGCTTTTATAGAATGATAAAGGTGCATTAAAATTTACGCTGGCTTTGCGTCTTCCTTAATTGGATAATAAGAACACGCACTCTTTAAACACTGTCTGTTTCTTTTATGAAAACCACACTTTATTTGTTCGGTCATTTCAAGTTCGACCTTAAAAACATCTTTGGTGAAAGTTACTGCTTCGTCAATGGCTATAAAGGAATCGCGCTTGCAGCATCGGGGTCCACCACCCAAGGCAATTTGATGCAAACTTGTTGCAGTCATCAGATTACTTAATTTCCACTCTTCTTTTGCGAGAGGAGTTGAACCGGTAACAATGCTCACAAAAATGCCTGTGCCCATTCCTGCACCACAAGACCCATGAGTTCCACAAAATCCACCCGGTATTTTTGATCCTCGATCAATTGCGATTTTGAGCGCCCTGGCTTTTTCCTCAGGTTTATTAATGGTATTATAATAGGCAGCCAGCAATGCAGCAGGAACTATAAAATGATGCTCCGGCCCATGCATCTTCACCGCCTTATTTTTCATCAGCTGATTTAAGATCTTTACGGGATTCTGAGATTCAGTGCCGATGCAGTAGGCTTCAACCAATCCGGCAGCCGACAATGAATGACAGGAATCACAAACAAAATGATTATTGGGGCACGCAACGTTCGACCTGAACTCCTTTGCACAGATCATACATTTTTTAAGACTATCTTCCTGTTGATAGACCAATTCTTCACCACACTCAAAACAACCACTATTTTCAACAACTAACTCCATACTACTTCATTCAAAAAGAGAGAGACTCCAGCATAAGGAATCTCTCTCAATATTATCTTATACCTATAATCTAATCTATAGCTTTACAGCTTACTGGCAACAATTTCGAGAATTTGTGTTTCCATATCCTGAGCACTTTTTTCAATAGCCGCTCCTTTCTTCAGAATCTCTTCAACATATACCTTATCTTCTAAATCACCAGAATTGATTCGAACATTCAGGAATGCGCCCATAACAGCAGAGCGAATTGCAAGAGCACCAACTCCAGCATCAGAAACAGAATTAGGATTTCCAATTTCAGCCATAGTCTTTATAACCTCTAAAGAATCATGTGCCAAAGTCATCACCTTAAACGGTACTTCAATGGCATATTTAGTTGCCGCCTGAATGGCATCTTTCCTGGCTGCTTGCTCCGCTGGACTGCCCTTTGGCAAACCAAAAGCATCCATTATTTTATTAAATGCATTGGTATCTTCATCAACCAAACGATTCAGCTCATCATGATAATACTTTCCTTTTTCAGCATAGTTTGAGAACTCTTCCCAGCGCTCATCCCATCCTCTTTTGTGCGATGAAAGGTTTGCTACCATTGTTCCAAGGGCAACACCCATAGCGCCCATATAAGCAGAGATAGATCCTCCACCTGGAGCTGGTGATTCTGATGCCGTTTCATGAACAAACTCTGTTAGGTTCATGTCAACCAACTTCTTCTTGCCTTTTGCAGCTTCATTCTCAAGAATGTACTCAATAATCTTTTTATCAGGATCAAACGGATATAACTCATCCAGACCTAAAGATTTAACTGCAATTTTAATAATCTCACGATCTGAGATACCAATTGATCGCTGTTGCTTTCTTAAGAAATACTTACCTGCCTCCAACATTGCATTTAAAGGAACAACACCTACCAACTCAGACCCTGTAACTCTTAAGCCGCGTGCATTGGTTCTTTCATACACTGCCTCATAGGCTTCGTGCATGGATGTAACAGTAATGTCAGTTAAATTCATTGAAATCTGCGCAATGCCAAACTCCTCAATAAACCAACCAATTGCCTTTACTGATTTCAACAAACCAGGTTGCCAAACCTTTGCACCATTCTCGTCAATAACATCTTTTCCATCAACTTTTTTCACACGACCGCGTTCACGAACATCGAATGCAATAGCATTGGCTCTTCGTGTTGAAGTTGAATTAAGGTTAACATTGTAAGCCACAAGAAAATTTCTGGCACCAACTGCGGTCACACCGCTCATAGCTACTTCCTCATTCCATTCGCCTGGCCCAAAATCAGGTTTCCACTCTTCTGTTCCAACGCGTTCAGAAAGTGCTTCATATTCGCCAGCACGACAAGTTGCAAGGTTTCTTCGATTTTCTTTACGAGCTGCAAACTCATAACAATAGATCGGAATATTTAATTCAGCACCTAATCTCTCGGCAAGTTTATGTGCATACTCAACAGTTTCCTCCATGCTGATATTAGCAACTGGCACAAATGGACAAACATCGGTTGCTCCAAAACGTGGATGTGCGCCCTTATGACCACGCATATCAATTAGTTCCTTGGCCTTTTTAATGGCCTGGAACGCCGCCTCGCTAACTTCTTCCGGTGTACCAACCATGGTAACAACAGTTCTGTTAGTTGCTTTACCAGGATCAACATCAATCAAACTAACGCCATCAACCTTCTCAATCTCAGCAGTAATTTGATTAATAATATTCATATCGTTCCCTTCACTAAAGTTAGGAACACATTCTACTAATTGCTTCATTCTAAAACTAATTTACTGTTGTTTCTATTTTATTCTTGGAAACAAAATTAAGAAAAAAGGAATTTGAAAAGAGACTGATTTATTGTTATAAATCATCTTTTCAAAATCTTAGGAAATTGCCTGTAACAGCACTTACTTTTGCAGCTTTGTAGCTTGGTGATTAATAGCTGCCATCATACATCTTGCGAAAGGTTTCTTCGGGTTCTTCAATTAAAAAACGATTCTTCTCGTACTCCTCAAAACGTTCCTTTTCAAGTCGATCGATTTCTTCTTGATTCTGTGCCTTCCCATTAATGTACTCAATCTCAAACTTCTTGGAATCAGCCTTATCATCCTGATAAAAGATCCAGGTCTTGCTTCTTAAATCATTCACGTAATGCCCCTCTACCCGCACTCTGCCAGAATCATAGTACACATAAAACAGACCGTTGCGCTTTCCTTCCTTTAGCTTGGTTTCCAATCGTACTTTACCGGAGCTAAAATACTTGCGCCAAATACCATGCTCAACACCATCTTTGTAATTTTTCACTTCTGATATCTGTTGAGTACCCGCATAATAGGTAATAAATTTACCATGCTTAATTCCTTTCTTATAGGATTCGATGCTAATAACCATATTATCCGAACCATAGTATGTCCAGATGCTGTCTTTCTTTTGTTGATAATAATTACCGGTGGCGGCCAGTTTCTGATTGGCATAAAACAACTCAGCCTTGCACTTAAAGGTATCTTTTCTACAATTCAGGATTGTGTTAATTTTCCCGTTTTCGTGAAAACGTTTAAAAGTCCCTACAGGCACATTATTAAAAAAATAGCCTTCATAGGCAGTATTTCCATTCTTGAAAGACTTCTTCCAATAACCTTGTTTGTTACCATTAATATCAATGTAGTTCACTAACGAATCGCCTTGCTGCCCAATATTCTGAGCATTTAAACCGCTAGCAGCTATCATTGCAACCATTATTAAAAGTAAAGAAGTAGCTCTCATTCTATAATATTTATGAAACAAAAATATGAAACTTCCATATTTTACAAACTATATGCAGGACTAAAAACAAACAACTATTATAGGTAGATACCGATGCATCTACATAACAGAACTTTGCGAATAATCAAGTACTGAATTTACTGTCTCCATAACGAAAAACCACTGAACAATTGTATTTTTGCAACAAATATACTTTTGTTTAAAGTGATTATAAATTGACAAATAATTGATAGAGATTCTTAAACAAAACCATAAAGTGGTTGTTTGGAACT
>JBFHES010000100.1:0-14721 GCA_041584015.1 Bacteroidales bacterium | reverse complement strand
TTTATAAGAATGGTAAGCAGTTATTCGAACATGAAGGGTTTATTGAGCGTAATGATCTGATTTCAGAACTTAACAAACTATAGCTAATCACTTTTAAACGAAAAAAGCCGACTCGTTAAAGTCGGCTTTCCTGTACACCGGAGCAGGGAAATATCGAACTTTTTTGCTCAGGATATGAGGTTGATCATTGGGCATGCAAAACTTGTCTTCATGAACATTTAATTTATTATCAGGCTATTAAGCAGAAATTCAGCTAGTTTTCTTTCCATTTCTTTACAAGAAACGAAACATGTTGCAAAGCATAAAAAAAAGATTGTGTCGTATTTTAAAAATCCTGTAAGTTTTATTAAACGCTAGCGCTAAATAATAATTAACTCTGAAACAACATCATGAAATACCTCCTTTCATTGTATCTCTTAATTCTTTCGTTATCAGGCTATTCGCAAAATTCATTTGTGCCTCATAATATCACTTATGGGGCAGCTCCCAGGGCGTTAAAATTAATTGATGTAGATTTTGATTCTGACCTTGATATAGTAGTGTATTCACAAACGGATCATATGGTAGCCTGGCACAGAAATAATGGAAATGGTTTGTATGATACGGTAATTGCCTGCACAAATCCTAAAGATTTCATACTATTTGCAGATGTTGCTGATATAAACAATGATGGACTTATTGATATTATTACAGGAGAGTCACATAGGCTCTCCTGGTATCAAAACCTCGGGAATGGAAATTTTAATACATCCCAATTAATTTCAACAAGTGTAAACTTTGATCAATTTAGCTGTATTTATGCGGCGAATTTAGATAATGATACACTTATTGATATTGTTTCAGGTTCCAACGTTGATGGATCACTTTCATGGTTTAAAAACCATGGAAATGGAATATGGGGCAGCCAACAAATTATCTCCGATACAGCATTTAATGAAACTACATCAATCTATGCTGAAGATCTAGATCAAGATGGCGATTTTGATATCGTATTTGCTTCTTCTGCTTGGATTCATAGTAAGATTGCTTGGCACGAAAATCTTGGAGGAGGTGTCTTTGGCACACAACAAATTGTAGATAGTTCAATCACTAATTGGACTTTTTCTGTTAAAACTGCAGATATAAATAATGACAGTCTACCAGACATTATTTCTAGCAACTCATACAAATATACCTGGTATCAAAATTTTGGTAACGGAAACTTTTCATCGGAGAATATCATTAATTCAAATGTGATGAATCCAAAGTATTTTGATTTCTTAGATATTGATAGTGATAATGACTTGGATATTGTTATGACTAATTGGTTTATGGATTCACTATTATGGCAAGAGAATCTTGGAAATGGATTATTTGGATCAATTAATTTGGTTAGTGACTCGATTGATGGTCCCTATGGAATCAGTACAGGTGATGTTGATCAAGATGGAGATGTTGACTTTATAGTTAGCTCTGAACAATCATCAAACATTATAAGTTTTTTTAACCGAGGGACAAATGTTTTTGAGCAGGAGCAAACGATTGAATATGCGTGCTTGCAAGTGATGGATGTATATACCCATGATGTGAATAATGATGGTCTTTTAGATATTCTTGCGGCTTCAAAAGTCGATAATAAAATTTCATGGTACCAAAATGTTGACAATAAACAATTTAGTCTGCAGAAAATCATATCTAATGATATTGAAGGTGCAGTTTCAGTTAATGCGAATGACCTTAATGGTGATGGATTAACGGATATTCTAGCAGGAGGATGGACAGATAGTATTTATATTTTTTATAACTCAGGTGACAGTAGTCTGTTTGATGTTCAATCTATACAATCATCGAATACAGGACAATCAATAATTGTTAAATCTGCTGATATTGACGGAGATAGCTTAATTGACATTATATCTTGTATTAATAATTGGATTGTATGGTCAAAGAATTTAGGAAATGGAAATTATTCTCCGGTTCAAAACTTATATTACCTTTCAACGTTAAGTTCTTTTGATCTTCAGGATGTAAACAATGATACTCTTGTTGATATCATTTTTGGAAATGCTATGTATCTGGGTCTGGGATTGAATCAAGGCAACGGAATTTTTGCCCCGGTTCAGTACTTAAACCAATTCAAAGGCGCTAATGATTTACAGATTGTTGATTTGGACAGTGATGGAGATTACGATATTATATATACTGTATTTCCTCCTCCGTTCAATACTGATCCCGAAATTGGCTGGTATGAAAATTTAGGTTCAGGTAATTTTTCATCTCCTATTTTCCTTTCATATATTAATGATTTAAGCACAACTATTGCTGCTTCTGACATTGATATGGATGGTGATATGGACATTATTGCCGGGCTATTAAACCAAAATTTCTCCCCCGGGAATTTAGTCTGGCTTGAGAACTTAGGAGGATCAACATTTAATCAAGCTGAGAATCTTCTTTATAACGATGGAAGAATTCAAGATTTGGAGATAGCTGACCTAGACAATGATGGAGATGACGATATTGTTTTAGGACTTAGAAGTTATATTAATTCGGTTAAATGGTTGGAAAATTCTCTTTACAATATACTTGACACAATTTATCTGTGCTCAGGTGATAGTGGGCTCATATTTGGAGACTGGCACGTTCAGCCCGGCCCATATTATGATACATTACAGAATGGTCAAGGGGGCGATAGTATAAATATTGTTGTTCTCGAAAACTATCCTAGCTATTTTGTTTTAGATACTGCTGAAATATGTGAAGGTGATTTTTATAATTTCAATGGTCAGATATTAACTGTGTCCGGCTCATATTATGATAGTTTACAATCCATTCAAGGATGTGATAGTATTGTTGAATTACCATTATCAGTGATACCTCTACCAACTGTAACTATTAATCCATTTTATCCTGATTCAGCATGTATTGATTCTGGACTTATAAGCCTGCCAATTGGTATTCCTCAAGGAGGAAGCTATTCAGGAAATGGAGTAGTCGGATCTGAATTTGATCCAATCATTTCGGGAATTGGAGAATTTTGGATAACCTACACTTTTACTGATACAATTACCGGATGCTCAAATCAGGATTCCACTTCAATTTTTGTTTACAATTCGTTAGGGATTAATGAGATTCAAGATTTTGAAATAATAATCTATCCAAATCCAGGCAATCAAATAATTAATATTGAAGGAACACAAAATGGAGATTTGATTAAATTACACGATCTGTACGGCAATTGTCTATTGGATGAAATTAATCAGACAAAATCTATAGACATCAAGCAACTTGCTCAGGCTACATACATCTTGACAATTGCACGAAAGGGATTATTAATTAGGAAAGTTTTTATTAAGATCGACTAATAATACTTATTAACAAAAACAACAAAAGCCTCTGAATTTCAGAGGCTTTTATTGTAAGTACCCAGAGCCGGGATCGAACCGGCACGTCATTGCTGACACTGGTGTTTGAGACCAGCGCGTCTACCAATTCCGCCATCTGGGCATTATATTTTTTCAGTCTTTAAGAACTCTTTCAAGAGATTGATTACTCAACTCCTTTCTTTCCGAGGCGGCTGTCATACTTCGAGACCGCCACCTAGGCTTTTTAGCAGGCTGCAAAAATAGATATTAGTTCTGATTCAACAAAAAATAATATCAATTACTTTCTTACTAAAACCTCATAAGTGTGGTCAAAGTCATTCTTATCATTTGCAGCTACAAATTCTTCTTCCTGAACTTTCCATTCTTCTCTATTAATTGCAGGAAAAAAAGTATCTGCTTCGAATTCTTTATGCACGGTAGTAAGATACAGTTTATTGGCAATTGGTAAAAACTGCTTATATACCATTCCCCCACCGATAATAAAATTCTCTTTCATTTCATCCATTAAAGCAATAGCTTCATCAAGAGAATAAGCCATAACACAACCTTCAATGCGTTCATCCTTATTATCTGTGATAACCATATTCACACGATTAGGCAAAGCTCCTTTAGGTAAAGATTCATAGGTGCGCTTTCCCATAATAATTACATTACCGGTGGTTAATTTCTTAAATCGTTTAAGATCATCAGAAATGTGCCACAGTAAATCATTATTTAAACCAATTGCATTATTTTCAGCAATGGCTACTATTATAGATATATCCTTCATTCTATACTGATATTTCGCCTTTAATATGCGGATGTGATTCGTAATCTGTTATTGTAAAATCTTCGAATTTAAAATCGAATATATTGTTTACCGATTTATTCATTTCAAGTTTTGGGAGCTTCATTGGTTCTCGCGTAAGTTGCAGTTTAACCTGATCGATGTGATTTAAATAAATATGTGCATCGCCTAAGGTATGAATAAACTCTCCCGGTTCAAGGCCGGTAACTTGTGCCATCATATATAATAAGAATGCATAGGAGGCAATATTAAATGGTACTCCTAGAAATATATCAGCACTGCGTTGATAAAGCTGACAAGACAATTTTCCATCTGCCACATAAAACTGAAACAATATATGACATGGCGGAAGGGCCATATTATCTAATTCACCAACATTCCATGCATTAACCAGATGCCTTCGGGAGTCCGGGTTTTCTTTAATCGATTTAATTACCTGACTAATTTGATCGATGTGCTTACCATTTGCTGATGGCCATGATCGCCACTGATAGCCATAAATAGGCCCTAAATCACCATCAGCATCGGCCCACTCATTCCAAATCCTCACCTTATTTTCAGTAAGATATTTAATGTTCGTATCGCCAGATAAGAACCACAGTAATTCATGCAGTATCGACCGAATGTGTAGCTTTTTTGTTGTAAGCAGCGGAAAGCCATCTTGTAAATTAAAACGCATTTGATGACCAAAAACGCTAATGGTTCCTGTGCCTGTACGATCGCGCTTCTCTACTCCATTAGTTAAAACATGATCTAATAAATGTAAGTACTGCTGCATAAATCCTCCTGTAAATTTCACTCCAAAAATATAACATTGAAACCATTTCGTGGAATTCATTTCACATTAAGTTTCCCAAGTAATTAACATTTATTGCGCATCAGAATAGATGTCCTTTATCTTTCCCAAAAATTATTCTATTTTTAGAGCTCAATCAATTATCTGCAAATGACAAAATGGGCATGATTCTTAAAAATATCATAAAGACGTTTTTTTTTCAAATCCTATGCAACCATTAATTTCAAATAGAAGTCAGTAAGAGACAAAACAGGCATGCAATCGGTAGAGCAATTAATTCATAAATGCATCAGAAATGACAGAAAGGCACAAAAAAAGCTTTACGAAAGATACTCATCGGTTCTTTTGGGTATTTGTTACCGATATATGCATGATCGACAAACTGCTGAAGATGTATTACAAGAAGCTTTTGTTAAGATATTTAATAATTTAAAACAATACGAGGGTAAAGGGTCGTTCGAAGGATGGTTGAAACGAATTGCCGTAAACACCTCAATTTCTTATATAAGAAAAAATAAAAAACACGATTTCAACCAGGATATTACTGAGATACAAGAATCTAAACTAAGTGATTTTGATGTAGAAGAGGCAGAATTTACGCATGACGAATTGTTGAAAGTTATTAAATCGCTGCCAATTGGCTACCGAACTATTTTCAACTTATTCGCCATTGAAGGTTTTAAACACAGAGAAATAGCAGAAATGCTGGAAATCGATATTAGCACATCAAAATCGCAATTCTCTAGGGCAAGAAAGTTGATTCAGGAAAAACTGGAAGAAATAGGAAAAATTAGAAATTAAAGCTTCGGCTTACCAGATATGGAACAAGATAAATTAAACAAATTATTTAAGGACGAATTTGCCAGCTTTGAGATGAAGCCTTCAAATTCAGCCTGGGCAGCCTTAAGTAAGAAGTTGTGGTGGTTGAAATTCTGGAAATTCAGCCTGCAAACAGTAAATATTTACTGGGCATCTCTGTTATTATTGGTTTTTAGCGGATCATTATATGCAATCTACAGTAACGACAATAAGCCTCAAGAACTTGGACAAAAAGAACATATATACCAATCGAACTCAAATACAGACCTAGGCAATGATGTTTTCGATCCGGAAGAGGACATTAAAACGAATGCTTGTAAAAACCGAACGACCAGCACAGACGATGTTGATGAATTAGCATCAACCAATATTAAAGATTCAGAACAAGAACTGAATACTAAAGAAACGAACCAATCGAAGAAAAACATTAAAGCTAACACTAAAGCAGCTGACCAGCATCAGCTTGCAATGAATAATAAAGCTCACACAAACGCAAATAATGTAAATTCAACTGCAGCCATTTCTTCCAAATCAAACACTTCAACAACGGCTGCAAGAACTTCATCAAATACAGAGGAGGATAATCAATCCGTACAACAAGACCTTGCTTCGAAATCAATAGACTCAGAAGCTATTAAAACAAACAGCAGTCTTAACTCTACTGAACACCAGGGAACAAACATACAAGCAACAAACAAAACAACTCTTGATAAAAAGCAATCAGCAAATGCTCTAAACACAAAGGAGCTTGCAAGACAGGAGAATCAATCAATCAACAATACGACAGAATCACCGGAGATTCATCCGCTTAACGAAACAGTGTACGATACCATACGTGTTTATGACACCATTCCGGTATATGAGACGATAATCAAAGAGAATCCTGATACTAAAAATCCAAAATCAAACTGGAACTTCAACACCTACATTGGAACACAATCGTCATCGCTAAATTACACTTCGGAAAATGCAATTATGCAAAACACCTTAAATGCAGCTTCTTCACCAATTCTGGGTTATACAGTTGGCGCCATGGTTGGTTATCAAATAAATAAGCTAAACATTGCATCTGGCTTTGAGTACAATCAGATTAACGAAACATTTTCTTTTGCTGCCGCAAATAGCGATTTGATTAATGAATTCTGGATTTATCAGCCAAGCGGCACCTTTACCTTCCATGATACTGTTGCCTATATTCCGGTTTACGATCCAGAAACTCAAACCTATATTGAAACGCCAGTTATAAACGATTCAACAATTCAATTATTCGACTCGACATTAATTAAAAATCTAAAAACAGAATACACCAACAGCTACTCATATGTATCTATTCCGCTGATGTTTGGCTATGACATTGTAAAGAACAATGGTTTAACCATTAGTGCAAAAGCTGGAGGAGTTTTAGGTTTCAGATTGAATGCCAAAGGCAAGTCTCTCACATTTAACGAAGCGGATGAACTATGGATGATGAATCTTGACGACGCTGAAGTTCCATTTGCAGATATAGCCTTAAACTGGCAAATTGGAATCGGAATTGCCTATCGCATTAACAAGCATTATCAAATTATTATTGACCCATATTACCGAAAAAATCTTTCATCACTATATGACGATAACTATCAGCTTAATTCAAAAATAGGTCTGTTTGGTCTTAATGCTGGTATTAAATATGAGTTTTAGAGGAATAATTAATTAATTGTTAAAATTTCATTAGAGATAATTATCATTTCTTAATTCTTTCCCCTATTTTTATGATAAATTTGGGGTTATGAGACTTAGCTTATTAGCTATAACATTGTTTGTTACTATTTGTGTATTGGCATTCCCGGCCAATGCAGTAACCTACGACTTTGTTATTAGCGGAGAAGTTCAAGGAACAACATCCGGAGCTCCGATCCCGAATCATCTAATTGAGATAAATTCACTCGACCCTGGGCAACCAATTAGCGCCTCAACCCACACCGACCTGAACGGATTCTTCTCGATAACCCTTCCATTCAATGTGGGAACTTCGGTACCTTTAAGAATTAGCACGCACGATTTATGCGATCCAGGGCATGTCACTTTTAAGGACTTCCCAAGTCACGAAGGATCAATCAACATTCCTTTTTATCTTTGTGATTCTGTTGTGTATGCATCCTGTAAAGCTGAGTTCAGCTTTTTGCTGGACACTTCGCTAACAAGTGATCCGAATGCAGTGGCAGCGGTTTTTCAGGATAACTCTTCCACTCAGATTGGAACTATTACAGACTGGAATTGGGACTTTGGTAATTCGAATGGATCACTACTACAAAATCCAACTGAAATTTACGATATTTATCCAGCTAATACCTACAACGTTTGTTTATCAATTTACACCGATTCAGGATGCGTAAACACATCCTGCAGCCCGGTTCACATCTCAGATACTTTAAACAACTCTAACAATTGCGAGGCAGATTTTGTCATAATTCCAGAACCGCCTAACCCTGGATCTCCGGATTACAATCATTATAATTTCGTAAGTACATCTAGCTCAAACGGAAATATTGTAAGCTACTGGTGGAACTTTGGCGATGGCATCATTTCAACAGATGCGAATCCATCGCACATGTTCTATAATTTAATTGCCGACACCTTTAAGGTTTGTTTACTGATATTCACTGATGATAGCTGTTCGTCCGTCTTCTGTCAGGATGTGATTATTAGTGGCAATGTGGTGCAACCAGATTGTCAGTCATTTTTTACACATAACGCTGACACATTAAATAATTTCAGTTTTGGCTTCGAAGATCTTTCATCATCAATTAATACCATAATCTACTACAAATGGGACTTTGGTGATGGAGATACATCTTTAATTGCTGAACCAATACATCAATTCCCAGGAATGGGTGTATATAATGTTTGTTTGACCATTAAAACCGACAATGGTTGTGAAAGTACTTTTTGTGATTTTGTGTATGTAGATACGCTACCTCCTACTCAATGTCTTGCTGATTTTGAATATGGTGCGCAAGGCACAAGTGATCAGGATCATTTCTTTGACATGTCCAGCAGTTTAGGAAGCAATGTTGTTCAATGGATTTGGAGTTTTGGCGATGGATCCATTTCGCAAGTACAAAACCCAATTCACACCTACAGCACAACTGGTTATTACAATGTTTGCCTGACCATTTACACAGACAAATGGTGCTCGAGTAATTTCTGTAAGACAATATTCTTTGATGCTGAACTTCAATACTGTGAAGCCAACTTTACGCATATATATAATAACCCCGGTTCGTTTCTAGACATTTCATTTACCGATCTGTCTGATATTAACAGCGTTCAGTGGTTTTGGGATTTTGGTGATGGAAGCACATCTACTTTACAGAACCCGAATCATATCTATTCTACTTCAGGAATTTACAATGTGTGTCTGGATATTACAACCGGCTCGAATTGCACAAACACACACTGTGCATGGATTCAAGCTGAAGATACTCTATCAACAAATACTTGTCTTGCTTCGTTTGCATATGGCGGTATTAACGGAGCTTTTGAAGAAGGTCATTTCTATGACGTTTCCTACACGACAAGCCCAATTATTGAATGGTCATGGAACTTTGGCGACGGAACCGTTTCAGCGTTACCTAATCCACTCCACTTCTTTAGCACTACTGGCTGGCACACCGTATGTCTTGATATTCTAACAACAGACTCATGCAGCAGCTCGTTTTGCGACTCAGTCTATTTTGAAGTGGCAAATCCAGTGTGCGAGGCACTATTTACATCAAAGAACATGTCGACCATACATACGCCATATTATGTATCATTTACCGATGCGTCTGCTGCAAGCAACACCATACTTGAATGGGATTGGAGTTTTGGAAACGGTCTTACGTCAAACTTACAATCTCCGGATAGTATATGCATGGGTATGGGGACATATATGGTTTGTCTGGAAATAACAACAATTGATGGTTGCCAGAGTAATTATTGCAAAGAAATAAAGGTAAGTGCTCCTGACACGCTATTTGATGTTGCCGGAGAGGTCATTGCCAAAGGAACAAGCGTATCAGAAATACCTGTATTACTTTTAAGTAAATCGGGGGATATTTATAAAACCAATTCAGATAATGGCTATTATCTGTTTGAAGATGTTCCTGCTGATACATTCATCACCTATGTCCTTCCGAATGCAAATACCTATTCTGGCTATGCGCCAACGTATCATTCAAACAGCCTCTTTTGGGAAACTGCTGATGAAATAATTGTTGATCAAGATCGCTTGCATGAAGACATTCATATGAAAGCATACAATACTCCTACTGGGGGTCTTGGAACTATTCACGGTGGAATTACCTGGATTAATTCCACAGGAACAAATACATATCTTGATCGTACAGATCAGATTCCCGAAAACATCAACATTTTGCTTTTCAACTGGGAAGACTCGCTGCTTAGTTATACCAAGTCAGACATTAATGGCGTATTCTCTTTCGGTCAGCTTCCTTGGGGTAATTATAAAATTGACATGGAACTAACAGGTTATCTGACCATACCTGTTAAACTTACTTTATCAGAATCGCACCCTACAAGCACATCCAGCTTTTTCACCATAAGAGATGGAGTTGCGTTTATTGGAGTTTCAGAACCTGAGGAATGGGCAACAGACATTAAGGTCTATCCAAATCCGGCGCAAAACAAGTTGTACCTGGAACTACCAAACAATACTACCGAAGATTTTAAAATAGACGTAAATAATAGCTTAGGACAGAAACTAAAGCTCAAGCTGAGCAACATTGAAAGAAACAAGATTGTAGTAGATGTTGAAGCTTTGCCTGCTGGTATTTATTACGTTAAGATGACCGATAAAAGTAAAAAACAAATTGTCAAGAAGTTTATTAAATAACCCTCCCTATTGGATGGTGTGTGAGAACCGTTGCATGAATATGTAACGGTTTTTTTATTATTTAACGATGAAGCTTAGATCTGTTCAAAAATAAAGTTCAATCACAAAATAAGTTATGTATTTTTGTAGCTGAAAATTAAAGACTGAGAGATGGGAAACATTGTTGCTATTGTGGGAAGGCCGAATGTAGGCAAATCAACACTTTTTAATCGTTTAAGCGAAACACGAAAAGCGATTGTTGATGAGATGAGCGGCGTTACACGAGACAGACATTATGGCAAATCAAACTGGAATGGGAGAGAATTTTCGCTAATAGATACGGGTGGCTATGTAACCAACTCAGAAGATATATTCGAGGAAGAAATCAGGAAACAAGTTGTTATAGCTCTTGACGAAGCTGATGTTATCGTTTTTCTACTTGATGTAAAAACAGGAATAACTGATCTTGATCAACAAGTTGCCAACCTCTTAAGAAGAATAAAGAAACCGGTAATTATCGGCGTTAACAAGGTTGATAATTCAGAGCTTATATTTGAAGCGCAAAACTTTTATTCCCTTGGATTGGGCGAAATCTATTGCCTATCGTCCATTAATGGTTCAGGAACTGGAGAACTACTCGATGCCATTACCGCTTCGTTTACCAAACCTGATGAAGAGGTTGTTACCAACATTCCTAAATTTGCCATCGTCGGCAGACCAAATGTTGGGAAATCATCTTTAATTAATACGCTTATTGACGAAGAGCGAAATATTGTAACTCCCATTGCCGGGACTACACGTGATTCCATTAACTCGCGCTATAACAAATTCGGATTTGAGTTTGATTTAGTTGACACAGCCGGGCTGCGAAAGAAGAGTAGCACCATGGATGATCTGGAGTTTTATTCAGCACTTAGGTCCATTAGAACCATTGAGAACGCAGATGTTTGCATTCTTATGATTGATGCAGAACGTGGAGTAGAATCGCAGGATTTAAATATTTATGGACAAATAATTAAGAACCGTAAAGGCGTGGTTATCGTTGTAAACAAATGGGACTTGATTACAAAAGAAACAAGCACTTCGAAGAATTTTGAAGAAACAATTAAAAACAAACTAGCTCCATTCAACGATGTACCTATTGTTTTTACTTCGGCAATAACTAAACAAAGAATTCATAAAGTTCTTGAAACTGCAATTAAAGTATTTGAAAACCGTAAGCGTAAAATATCGACTTCAAAGCTTAATGAATTCATGCAACAGGCAATTGATAATTATGGGCCACCGTCGGTTAAAGGTAAATTCATTAGAATAAAATATGCAACACAATTACCAACCTATGCACCAGCATTTGCATTCTTTTGTAACTTGCCTCAATATGTGAGAGATCCGTACAAGCGCTATCTTGAGAATCGTTTAAGAGAAGAATTCGATTTTCAAGGGGTTCCAATTCAAATATTCTTTAGAAAAAAATAAAAACTCGAATCAATCGTTGAATGTATAAATGCGAATTAAGAGCTACAACATATTAATGTTTATAGTATTGCTAATCATGTTTGCCAGTTGCAACGAGATTACCAAGTACTCCGAAATTCCACAGATAAAATATGAGCGACACTTTGTTACCGACTCTATAAACGCATTGGGTAACGAACAGCTCTTCCTTCAATTAACATTCTCGGTGATTGATGGTGATGGTGATATTGGCTTAATGGATGGAGATACCGTTGCTCCTTACGACTCAATTTATGAGTACAATTTCTTTCCCAAGCTGTTTATTAAAACACTGGGAATATGGGAAGAAGCAACACTACTTAACGAAGGTGCCTACTATCGGATTCCATACATTGATATTGAAAATCACAAAGCCTACAAAGCTGAGATAGATATTGAGTTCCAATATTTTTCTGCTTTACTTCCTGGCGATACTATTAAATATGAATTCTATATGCTCGACCGAGCGCTGAATCAAAGCAATACTGCAACAACTCCTGAAATACTGCTAAATAACGTATATTAGGATAACTTAATCCTTTTATTTGACCGCTATAAATCAACAGGAAAAATTACGTATTTAAATTAGACTAAATAATCTTTTAGGGTATTCTTAGTCAAGTATTCCTTAAACTGAAGCGTCATTTGGTTGGTAATGTTATTGAGGATACACTTACCAAACGGACAGATTGGCTTTTCCATAGGACATGCATGAATTTCAATCTTTCCTTCAATAGCCTCATAAATATTAAGTAAGGTTATATCCTCAGGAGCGACTCTAAGTGCAAAGCCTCCATTCGGTCCTCTTTGTGAATCAAGATAATTTTCCTTTACGAGTCGTTGCATAACCTTAGCAACATGATGTTTTGATGAACTTGTTGCCTCAGCAATTTTGACAACATTGATAAGGGTGTCTGCCTTAGCAATTAAGATCATTCCATGAAGACCAATAGATGCAGCTTCAGAAATTGTAACTACCTTTGACATAGCTTTAATATATTAAGTAATTAAATATCAAATTAAGTTATTATATGCTTAACCAAAAAACAATTGCTATACTTATATAACACATAAACACTAATTATAACAATTCAATATAATCATTGTAGTACTTTTGCGTATGAGATATTGATTCATCAAGCGCCATCAATAATTTGAAAACAATAGTAAGTTCAGTAATAAACGATTTGGTAACTGATCAGCGTGCACACAAGACTGCACAATCGCTGATGAATGCTGGCTATATGTTCACTTTAATTGGAAGAAAGCTACCGAACAGCCTTGCGATTAACAGACCATACTCAACCAAGCGATTCACCTTACTATTTACTAGCGGGCCGGCCTTCTATTTTGAGTATAACCTACGACTATTTTTTCACCTTCTCTTTTGCAAAGCAGATATATTTCTTTCCAATGATTTAGACACACTTCCTGCGAACTATCTGGTTTCCAAAATTCGTAAAAA
The DNA here is from genome assembly GCA_041584015.1 of Bacteroidales bacterium. Classification (GTDB taxonomy): domain Bacteria; phylum Bacteroidota; class Bacteroidia; order Bacteroidales; family M50B96; genus JBFHES01. Next base: position 1,140 of record JBFHES010000100.1, on the reverse strand, counting down.
ACCATTAGTATTCGATAGTCACGAGTACTTTACTGAAGTACCTGAACTAGTGGGACGTCCAAGAAAGCAAAGGTTTTGGAAACGTATAGAACAGTTCATTTTGCCGAAACTTAAGAACAACTATACCGTTTGTAATTCAATAGCAAAACTGTATTACGAAGAGTATGGTGCTAATTTCAAAGTTGTGCGAAATATCCCTGTTCAACAATCCAAAACAGATCAAACTACAACACCTTCGGATTCATTGCCAAAAATCATCATTTATCAAGGTGCAGTTAATATGGGTCGTGGTTTGGAAACGGCAATTAATGCCATGCCATTTGTAAACAATGCAGTTTTATGGGTTGTAGGTGATGGTGATATTTTAGCCAAACTTAAAAGTCAGGTTACCAGGTTAAAGCTACAAGAAAAGGTAAAATTCCATGGAAGAGTTCCTTTTAATAAGTTAGCCGCAATTACGGAGCAAGCAACAATTGGCCTCAGCGTTGAAGAGAACATTGGATTAAACTACTATTACGCCTTACCAAATAAGTTATTCGATTACATCCATGCAAATATTCCTGTATTAGGATCGAATCTACCAGAGATAAGCAGTTTGATTTTAACATATGACATTGGACGAATTATTGAGAATCATGATCCGGAACATATGGCGGCAAGCCTCAATGAAATGCTTCTTGACCAGGTGCAACAGGAAAACTGGAGAATCAATCTCCAAAAAGCAGCACTAGAACTAACCTGGCAAAACGAGGAAAAAGTACTACGCTCTGTTTTCAATAATCTAAAAAGCTAAACGTTCGCTTGTATTGCTTCCACCGGATTTAATCGTGAAGCCACATAAGCTGGAACAAATCCGGCAATTACACCAACAATGGCAGAAATACTTAAGCCTCTGGTAATATTTTCAAAGGTCAGTGTAAACTCCCAGTCAATTTGACTATTTGCTATTAAAGTTCCAAAGTAAATTAAGAACAAACCAATGATACCGCCGATTAGGGCAAGTATGATTGATTCAAATAAAAACTGTGTTAATATGAAATAGTTCTTAGCACCTAAGGCTTTCTGAATTCCAATAATATTGGTTCTTTCACGAACCGATACGAACATAATGTTAGCGATACCAAAAGCCCCAACCAAGAT
>JBFHES010000099.1:0-14764 GCA_041584015.1 Bacteroidales bacterium | reverse complement strand
TACATAAATACACAGACTGGTCTCGCGAATTAAAAAATATTTACGATTCATTTCCTACTTTGAAAGTTGTATTCACAGGTTCTTCTGTACTTGACATATTGAAAGGTTCGGCTGATTTAAGTCGTCGAGCAATAATTTACAAATTACAAGGACTCTCATTCCGTGAATATTTGAAATTCTTTCATAACTATGAATCAGAAGTTTACTCATTAGAACAAATCATGAATAATGAAGTAAAACTTGTAAACATTCAACACCCGCTACCATTATTTAATGACTATTTAAAACGTGGATATTATCCTTTTGGACTTGAAGATGAAATAGATTTACGATTAGGACAAATCATTGTACAAACATTAGAATCCGATATTCCGCAATACGCAAATTTAAATGTTGGAACAAGTCGGAAGTTGAAACAATTGCTTTCAATTATCGCAGAAAGCGTACCTTTTAAACCTAATTTTTCCAAAATATCTGAAATGATTGGCGTGAGTCGGAATTCCTTAGATGACTATTCCTCGTATATGGAGAGAGCAGGGCTAATAGGACAGTTGCGAAAAGAGACAGACGGAATTCGTGGATTAGGAAAGGTTGATAAGATCTGTTTAGATAATACAAATGTTATTTTCAACCTGGTTGGAGAAAATTCAAATGTTGGAAATTTACGAGAAACTTTCTTTTTTAATCAAATGCGAGTAGAAAATGAAGTAATAGCTTCAAAAAAAGCAGATTTTGAAATTGATAATAATACGTTTGAAATTGGAGGAAAGAATAAGGAACAAAAGCAAATAGAAAAAGACAGTAGATCATTTGTAGTAAAGGATAATATCGAATATGGATACCTCAATGTTATTCCTCTTTGGGCTTTTGGATTGAATTACTAACAAAAGTTTCTGTCCGTGATTTTATAAAGTCAAGGTTCTCAGGTCGTAATTAGATCCGTCTCGGGCAGCCGCGAAAGTGCTTCGAAACTGCCATATGTCTTTGCTAAAACGTTAATAAATTTAAAACTATATTGTACTCGATAACTAATAAACTTAATCTCATGAAACAGCTAGCACGAATTGTTGTACTTGTAAATATTTTTGTTTTTTATGCACTGGTTGCCATTGCACAGCCTGGTGGATTTGACTTTCTGAAAAACGACGATATCCATATTAAGCCCAATGTTGATCCAATGAAGGTTACTGAGTTGGTGCTTGACAATGGCTTGACCGTGTATTTAAATGAAGATCCAAATATATCGAATGTATTTGGTGCGGTTGCTGTTAAAGGTGGATCAAAGCGCGACCCGAAAGACCATACGGGAATTGCTCATTATTTTGAACATATCCTGTTTAAGGGTACGCAGGAAATTGGCACCATTGACTATGTCGGTGAGAAAGTATTTTTAGATAGTATTAAATTAATGTATGATGAGCTGGGGCAGGCCAATGACGAAGAACAGCGCAAGAAGATTCAATCAAAAATTAATGACTTATCACTGGAGGCATCTAAGTTTGCGATACCAAATGAGCTGGATAAAGTTCTTAAGGAAATGGGCGGATCAGGAGTTAATGCATATACTTCAAAGGATGCCATCGTTTATTATAATTATTTTCCGGGGAATCAATTAGCGAAATGGCTGGAGACCTATAGTCATCGCTTCGAACATCCGGTTTATCGCTTATTTCAATCGGAGCTGGAAACTGTTTACGAAGAAAAAAATATGTCAATGGATGATCCATTTTCCGGACTGCTCGAATTATTCGAAGCTGAGTTGTTCAAAGGACATCCCTATAGTCAAACGATCTTAGGTGAAATAGATCATTTAAAAAATCCATCGTTAAAACATATGGATGACTATTTTAACAAGTATTATGTAGCCAATAATATGGCCTTAATTCTTGTTGGGAATTTTAAGGCCGAGCAGGCAATTCCGATGATTAAGGAAAAATTTGGTGCTTGGCGTAGCGGTAAAATTGAGCCTTTTGCAGCCACCTTAGAGCCAATAAAAAAGCGTGTGGAAATTAAGAAACGCTTAACACCTATCAAAGTCGGTTTGCTGGGGTTTCATACAGTTCCTGCTGGTCACCCAGATGAGATGGCACTGAAGATAGCAAACTCCGTACTGAGCAATTATTCATCAACGGGCTTGTTCGACAAGCTTGCTAATGATAATAAGTTAATGATGGCTGAGGTGATGTCGATGCCCTACATTGATGCCGGTGTAAGCGCTATGATTGTGGTTCCTAAGCTTTTTGGACAGACCTTGGGTGCAGCCGAAAAACTTGTGATGAAGGAATTAGATGTTTTGAAAGCAGGGGATTTTGATGATCAGTTGGTAGAAGCCATAAAAACAGAATTAATTGTTTCGCACGAAAAAGGACTTGAGAATGGTAAATCTCGCGGCTATTATATAATTGATGCCTTTATGGAAGGTAAAACCTGGACTAATGTTTTAAATACCCGAAATGAGATTGAGCAAATCACAAAAGAAGATATTGTGAAGGTTGCTAATAAATACTACGGATCCAATTGTATTGCCATCTATTCCAGAACGGGCTTTCCTAAAAAGCATAAGCTTGATAAACCTGCTTACGAAGCAGTACAGCCCGAAAATATAGAAACCACCTCAGAGAAGGCCGCGGCAATTGCGGCTATGCCAGTTGCAGAGGAACCTTTGAAATTTATTAAAAAAGGCCGTGATGTTTATTATTCCGAGCTAAGTCCGTTGATGCATTATTATTATGTGCCTAATCCTGTTAACACCTTGTTTGATTTAACCCTGAGTATTGGTGTTGGAACCAGCACAAATCCTCATTTAAGTTATACCTCTGAGCTTTTGCCATTGTTAGGAACGAATAAACATACAGCCGAAGAATTCAATAGGGAGATGCAACAGTTGGGTAGTCAATTCTACGTTTACGCGAGTCGTGATTATTTCACCATTCGCATGACAGGCCTTGATGAGAATCTGGAAAGAACATTGCAGCTTGTTAAAGAGAAACTATACAATGCCAAACCCGACGATTCAAAAATGAAGAACCTGGTGCAAACGGCAAAATCAGAAATTAAGATGGAACGTAAGGATCCTTATTCAAAAAGTCAGGCCTTGAATCAGTATGTGCTGCATGGCAATGAGTCTTACTATTTGGATCGTTTCACGGTTAAGGAGATTAAAGCCCTTACCGCTGAGAAGCTAGTTCAGGAAATGAAAATGGTTTGGGATTACGAAGTGGCCATTCATTATAGCGGTGTTTTAGCTAGGAATGATGTGGAGCAAATGGTTAAGGGCATGTTTAATACCGTTCCAAGCATCGAAAGCAAATCTCCTTCCTATCGTGCCAAAAAGGTATATAATGAACCATATGTGTTTTTTATAAACGATAAGAAAGCTATTCAAAGTAGGATTAAGTTATTGGTGGCTGGTGAAATAAATTCACGCGAGCAACGAGTTAAAGCCACTGCGTTTAACAAATACTTTAGCTCCGACATGTCATCCATAGTATTTCAGGAGATTAGAGAGTTTCGTAGTTTGGCTTACAGTGCCTATGCCTACTTGGGTAACCCATTCCATGATGGTAAACCAGGTTATTTGTCAGGAACCTTAAGCACACAAGCCGATAAAACTACCGAGGCCATTGAGGCAATGAAAGAACTAATTGTTAACATGCCTCAAAAACCAGAACGTATTGATCAGGTGAAGAATTCGTTAATTCAAGACATAAGCTCTAATAAGCCTACCTTTAGATGGATCTCCAGATCTACAGAGTATTGGCGCATGAAAGGCTATACTGAGGATCCTGCCAAGTACAATTTGGATATTTACAAGGAACTAAGCTTTGATGATATATTAAATGTTTGGGAAAAAAATGTAGCTGGAAAGCCGGTTGTGTTGCTTGTTGTTGGTGACGAAAAACGTATTGATATGGAAAAGCTCAAAAGCTATGGAACTTTTGTTGAATTAGACCTTGATGATGTTTTTACCAAGTAGTTGTAAAATGTTGAAAATGGCTTGCAAATAAGAGGCATCTAATGATAATTGTAAATCCCTACAAATATGAATAGTGACATCTAAAACGAAAAAGGGTATTTTGATAATTCAACACTCAAATTATCAAGAACCTTGGTTCTGTCACAAAAATAATCAGGTTAAATGAAAAATTATAGCGTATTACTCCTACTATTCTTATTGCTGCTTTCGTGCAAAGGGCAGGACAAATCAATGTTGGTGGAACTTCCGGAAGCAGGTTTTGGCTGTGGTTTTAAAGATAGTAAAGGAGTGATGTGGTTTGGGAGTAGAGGCAATGGGGTTTATAAATATGATGGACGTTCATTTATTCACTATACTGAAGAAGATGGACTGACCGACAATAATATTTCTTGTATTGCTGAAGATGGGGACGGAAATCTACTATTTGGTACATCAAATGGCATCTGTCGTTTTGATCGAATAACATTTTCACACTTAGCAATACCGCAAAGCGACACATCCAGCTTCTGGCTTGATAAGGTATATCCAATTGTTAACCCAAACCAGGTAATGTCGATATTAGAAGATAAGAACCAAGTACTTTGGATTGGAACAAATGGTGCTGGCGTTTACCGCTATCATAATAATGAATTTAGTCAGTACTTATCAAAGGTAGGTAAGGTATATGAAGATAGCCTGCAGCACAATATAGTACTGAGCATCATAGAAGATCTCTCTGGAAATATATGGTTTACTTCCTTGAGCCATGCCGGCGTTAGTAAATTTGATGGGGAGAGTTTCACTCACTTTAAAACGGAAGATGGTTTGAGCGACAATTTCGTTCGTACCAGTTATTGCGATAGGGCCGGAAATATTTGGATTGGTACTCATGGTAATCGAAAAGGAGGAATCGATCGATATGATGGTGAGACGTTCACTAATTATTGGAAGACAGACGATGGCTTTTCTCATAATAATGTTCTGAGTATAATGGAAGATAGAGCCGGGACTTTATGGATGGGAAGCGGTGTTACAAATCTGACAACATTTGATGGTAAACGGTTTAAGGAGTTTCGTTCTTCTGAAGGTCATGTGTATGGCAGGATATTTTTTGTTGTAGAAGATGCTGCACATAATATATGGTTTGGCGGGCATGAAGGTCTTTGGAAATTTGATGGCAAAACGGTGTTTAGTATGATCGCAACTGATTAAATCAGAAAACGATTTGTTTAGCTTGAGTTTTGAGAAGGCAAGCTTAAATGTCAATAAGGACTGTAGGCAGTAATTAAACGACGTGTCTGTGGTAAAATAATTTGTTAAATTATTGACAAAAAACACCATTTATCTTGATTTGGTGTAAACATCATAACCTTTTTAAACTATTGCCGTAGAGATTTGAACTTAACGGCATAATAGTGGGGACTATGAATGTATAACCAAATAGCAATGGTTCGAAATATTTTAACAAGAGCAATTCCAGTAATGCTGGCACAATTAATTGTGTTTAGCTTGGCTGGACAAGAAGAAATTATTAGTGATTCTGAATTTGGGTATGTAGGTAAACATCAGCAAAAATCCCAGATTAGAGAAGGCGCCGTGCATATAGCAACAGGCGCAGATTTTAGTTGTGTTAACTCACTTGAGCAAATTGAAGGGCAACATGATTTATCAACTTCTTTACATCTTGAATATTTGGAGTTTAATGGAATCTCAGAAGAAATAATTGAAAAACGCACAAGGATAAATTACAAGCCAGATTTGATCAGGTTTGGAGTGCTTACGCAGAATAATAAGGGACACGACTACCGTATAGAAGTATTTTTGTTGAAGTCGAATAAAATTATTGGTTCAACAACGCTGGAGAATAGGCGTGCAAAAGAATGGAAAAAGCAAGAGCTTAAGATTAAATACAATGCCTATAGTATTCCTGATGAATTGATTGTTCGCATCTCATCTTGTAGTTTGAATAAACGTAAAGCAATAAAAAAGGCGTCCAAATTATGGGTGCGGGACATTATCGCAATTGATATTCCGAGCACCAATAATTTTTCCGCCTCCTCTATTGACTAATATTTTCTGAGGTAGAAGCAGTATTAACTTTCTTCCTGTATTTCCTCATCAACATTTACAACTTGTTTAATTTCAGGGATAGCTTTTTTAAGCGTATGCTCTACACCTGCCTTTAAGGTTTGCATACTCATTGGACAAGTACCGCATGCTCCTAAAAGTTTTACTTTAACTGTCATGTCGTCAGTTACTTCAACTAAGGCAATGTCTCCACCATCGGCTTGCAGATAGGGTCTGATTTTTTCTAAACCCGCGTTGATTCTTTCTATTATTCCAGTTAAATTATCCATAAAATTTATTGTTTAATTGGCTGAACAACCATTTGTATTTGTAATCTCTACTATTTTGGTAGCTTCCTTATTTTTATTTCTGAATGCAACTTGTTCCAATACCTTTTGACCTAAGTCCATGAATGCTGCACCGGTAACCGATTCCGCATCAATAGCAGAAGGTCGTCCATTGTCGCCACCTTCTCTAATGCTTTGAACAATTGGAATGTGTCCGAGGAACGGAATGTTTAGTTTGTCTGCAAGATTCTTGCAACCATCCTTGCCAAAAATATAGTACTTGTTCTCTGGTAATTCCTCAGGAGTAAACCACGCCATGTTTTCAACTAAGCCTAAAATAGGCACGTTAATCTTCTCGTCGGTAAACATACCAATACCTTTAATTGCATCAGCCAAAGCAACATCTTGTGGTGTACTAACAATGATGGCTCCAGTTACAGGAACTTCCTGCACTAATGTTAGGTGAATATCGCTGGTGCCTGGTGGTAGGTCAATAAGTAAATAATCCAGTTCTCCCCAGTCGCCTTGAAGCATAAGCTGCTTTAATGCGCTTGTGGCCATTGGTCCTCTCCATATTAAAGCGTCATCAGGATTAACGAAAAATCCAATGGATAACATTTTAACACCGTACTTAGTAACCGGAATTATCATGTCTTTATCATTGATCTTAACAACCTTAGGTCGCTCGTCTTCAACATCAAACATTTTTGGAATTGATGGGCCGTAAACATCAGCATCAATAAGACCAACCTTGTAGCCTTTTGAAGCTAGTGATATGGCTAGGTTTGTTGAAATTGTTGATTTACCAACTCCTCCTTTACCTGAGGCAACTGCAACAATATTTTTAACTCCTGAAAAAATAGCAGGTGCTTCGGTTGCAACTTTTTTAGTTTCTACTTTTTTTACCGGGTCGTTCTTACGAACACTTATTTTACCTTCCATATTAATGTCAGGACTTACATAAGTGTGTATGGCATTAACACAAGCTTTTTTAATTGAAGAAAGAAATGGGTCGTTTGCCTTTTGTGGTTTAAGTATAAGTTCTACTTGGTTGTTGTTAATGTTTATTTCATCAACCATCCCCAACGAAACGATATCGTTACCAGAACCAGGGTACTTAACATGCTTTAATGCTGCTAATACTTGATCGTGTGAATATGGCATCTTATTTTTATTTAAATTAAATAATAACTACAAAGATAAAACTTAATTCTAATCAGAGCAGAAATATGCTGTAAAGCAACAAGTATTGTATGCGATTTAGATGAGCTCTTTTGAAGGGTCCCAAAAGTGCTGTTCAAAGTTGACTATCTGATTGTTTTTTACCTCGATCCCTTCGCTGGTAAGTAAGTCAGACATTACTGTAGATCCACCAAAGTGCTGTGCACCGGTAAGCATGCCTAGGCGATTTACAACCCGGTGGGCAGGAATGAATTTTCGATCGAATGAGGATTGGTTTAATGCCCAGCCAACCATTCTGGCAGATCTGGCCATACCAAGATAACGGGCAATAGCACCATAGGAAGTCACTCTACCTTCCGGAATGAGCATGGTAAGATCAAGCACTTTCTCAAAAAAAGTTTTTTCGCTAGCCATGCTTGTCATATCAAAAGTTTAGTTGTTTTCTGGTAATTCGTCTTCAATAATTGGTTCAACCAGTTCTGCTTTAGAATTAATTAGAAATTGCAGGTAGGTAATCTTTTTGCCTTTCTCAAGGTATTGATTCTCGTAAAAGGTTTTTATCAGAAGTTCTTCAGAAATTAAATCAGAGTTATAGATATCGGCGCTGGCTTTAAGCACCTTTAGCTTGTTTTCTTCAATAACCAATGAGGTATAATCATATAATTCGCGACTATCGGTTTTCAGATTAATAATACCTCCTTCAACAATAAAGTTGCGGTATCTTGATAGAAACCTTGAAGACGTCAGTCTCTTTTTTGATCTGCGCTCTTTTAATTGTGGATCAGGAAATGTTATCCAAATTTCGCTAATCTCATCCCTTGCAAAAAACGATGCAATCAAATCAATTTTGGTTCTAAGAAAACCAACGTTTTTCAAACCTTCTTCATGCGCAATTTTAGCACCTTGCCATATTCTGGCACCTTTAATATCAATGCCCAGGTAATTTCTTTTTTGATCCTTTCTTGCCAGGTTAACCGTATATTCACCTTTACCACAACCTAGTTCCAGCACAATTGGATTTTCATTGCCAAAAAAATCGCTTGCCCATTTACCTTTTAAATGATGATCTTTTGACAGAACTTCATGAAGGTTTGGTTGAATAACATGATCGAAGGTTTCGAGTTCTGCAAACCGCTTTAGCTTAACTTTAGCCACCGTAGTTTAGTTTTTTTTGTTAGTATTCTGTTTTTTCAATTCTTAGGCCGGCATCCATAATGAAAGGGAGCTTTTCGCCACGCATTGCCTGTACCATATCAAAACGGTAAACACCGCTTAATGGAAACCGCACATTTCCTTTAAATGGAATTTGATTGTCCCATAAGTCACCCAAGCCACTTCCAAGCCATTTGCCACTCTCATCAGCAAGAATACACTCGAAGGTATCGCGAATTGAAGCGCCTGATGGAGCAGTGGTATTGATAAATAGATAGAGGTTGCTGTATTGGTAATGGCTTGCGTTGCGTATATTCACATATATGTTATGCGTACTTATGGTATCATTTATATCAACATCAAAAGTAAGTACATTGTCTTTATTCCAAATGTTGTCCGGAATGGTAATGTTCTTCTCATATACTCGGTTTGCATCGCAAGCGGTCATTGTAATGAGAACTAAGGCTATGGCCAGTATTTTACTGTTTCCTTGAATTATCATTTTTTGGTGGTCTTTTTTTATAATTACGATTTCCTTTCCTGCGTTTCTTCTTTTTCTTTTGTTCATCAAAGCGTGTAAGGCTGTCTTCACCAACAACGTTTTCGTAACCCAATTCTTTCTCTTTCGGATCAACTTTAAGTGCTGCTATAGAAACATCATGTTCACCTTTTTTGTTTCGCTTGATTATGTTATGAACCTTCTCAACTGGTATTGGCGTTACGTTAACGGCCATGTCCTTATCAAACGAGTACCACATTATTCCTCTGAAAACATCCGTTTTAAAATGGTAAGCGGTTCCGTTTTCTGTTTTAAGTTGCACATTTCTACTAGGTAGTTTTTCACGTGCATCAATGTAGGAATCCATTTCGTAGTTCAGGCAGCATTTCAGTTTACCGCATTGCCCGGCAAGTTTTTGTGGATTGAGCGATAGTTCCTGATAACGTGCTGAATTGGTTGTAACCGATACAAAGTTTGTGATGAATGTGCTGCAGCATAGCTCTCGACCACAAGGCCCAATCCCGCCAATTCTTCCAGCTTCTTGACGCGCACCAATCTGGCGCATCTCAATTCTTATTCTAAACCTATCTGCAAGCACGCGTATCAGTTCACGAAAGTCTACACGCCCATCTGCAATGTAATAGAATATTGCTTTTGTTTTGTCTCCTTGATACTCTACATCACCAATCTTCATATCCAGTTTAAGATCGCTGGTAATTTTCCGTGTGGCAAACATGGTAGCATCTTCCAGTGATATGGCTTCTTCCCATTTTTCAATATCATTGGGCTTAGCCTTTCTGTATATTTTTGGGTATTCAGCTTTTGCCTGCTGGTTATTCTTCGCTAGTTGTATTTTCACCAATTCACCTGTTAGCGAAACAACACCTATATCATGACCAGGTGATGATTCAACTGCTACCAAATCTCCCTTTTCCAGATCAAGACTATTTACGTTGCGATAATATCCCTTGCGGGTGTTTTTAAATCGTATTTCAACAATGTCTGTTTCGTTAATTCCGGTAGGTAAATCTTCTAACCAATCTGTAACATTAAGCTTGCATGAGCTCCCTTTTCTGCAGGGAGATATATTGGGGTCGTCCTTTACTATTTGTGGACATCCTCTCGAGAATTTTCCTTTGTCTTCCATATCCAATTTACGCTCTTATTCCGATGAGTGCTGTAATATCTCCCAAATCTAATAAAATTACAACTTTAAAAGTTTGATGAGCGTTATTGCAAAATCAAAGAATACCAGTTTTGCATAGCCATTTCGTTCAATGTGATAATGCGCTTTGTTCAGTTCTTCGCTAATTGCAGCCACATTTCTTTCGTTAATAAATGGAGAAAACTTTTGGCAGAACGCGAGCTCTTCGCCATGTAATCGTGCTAATTTATTTTGATTCTTATTAAGCATAAAGCTTTCGCGAACCAGCCTGAGACTGTTTGACAGAAAGCTTTTTTGCTTTTCACGGCCCACCGATGCTATCTCGTCAATCCATCCATTTATCTCAATAACATCCTTCTTGTAACACAGCCTCATTATTTTTGCAAAGTTCTCGAAGTTAAACAGATGCTGGTCGCTTGTGTCGATGAGGTTTCTTGCGTTAAAATAGCTCCCGTCTGACAAGTTAGTAATGGTAGTGGCCTTGTCAGAATCAATATTAAATTCGTCAATAAGCGCTTGTTTTATCGAATCATCATCAATTTGCGGAACGGCTATAATTTGGGTGCGCGATAATATGGTTTTTATTAAATGTTCCTGACTTTCGGTAACCAACAGGAAAAGGGTTTTTTCCGGTGGTTCTTCCAGAATTTTCAGCAATTTATTTGAAGCTACCTGATTCATTTTTTCGGGCAGCCAAATGATCATTACTTTATATTCACTTTCGAAAGTTTTAAAACTTAGTTTCCTTAATATTTCGGCACTCTCATATTTGTTTATCGCCCCCTGTTTGTTTTCTGCGCCAATTGCATTCAACCAGTTGGTAAGCGATGTATAGGGTGAAGCGTTAATCATCTCACGCCATGTACTTATGAAATTATCGCTAATGGGTTTGTCGAACTTTGGCAGATTAATTACCGGATAAACAAAATGCAGGTCGGGGTGAATGAGCTTGTTGTATTTTTTACATGAAGGACACTCACCGCAAGAATCGTTTTCCTGGCGGTTGCTGCAAGAAACGTATTGGGCATATGCAATTGCCAGTGCTAATTTTCCATAACCATTAGCTCCGGAAAATAATAAAGCATGAGCGATTCTTCCTTCACGAACACCGTTTGTAAGCCTTGCCTTAATTGCTGTTTGTCCGAGTATTTTGTTAAACTGCATAATTTATTGGGATAATTCGATGCTAAAATCTGGGTTCTCTAATTTAATTCAAAGTAACTGCGAACGATATTACCGTTGGCCGTATGCTCAAGAACAAGCTCGGTTTCGGTAATTGTTTTGAGCGTAAATTCATACAAGAATCCTTGAACCTCTAATCTCAAGTAATTTGTTTCTGCTTTGTAAGACCATGTTCCGGTCATCAGTTTCTCTAAACTTGCATTACAGAATATGCTTCCATTATCGATGATGCAGTTATTCGCTTCATCAAATTCGTACACATCATCGCTTTCGCATAAAAGCATTACGCTTGATCCTGATGTACTTTTGATGCTAACTCGCTGCCATTTACCAGATGTTAATAAAGTTAAATCGTCTTGTTGTTCAATCAAATTATTATCTGTGTTACATGAAAACTGCATGAGCAGCATTAGTAACAATGGAAGAATGTATCGTTTTTTTAAGTAGCGCATTGTTTGTTTTTTTAATCGGATTTAATCGCAGAAGGTGCCTTTTGCCAGCCAAAGTGCTCGCTGATTGCAACGGTGTTCACCAACGCTAATGTAGGGGTGTTTCTCAATGAATTCAATAATGTCACCCGCATAGCTGCTCTTGAGAAGGAGTAAGCCTCCACCATCGTTAAAAGCCCCGGATACCAGTACATCTTTCGCTGTATACGGATTGCTCATGTATTTTCTAACAGCATTCTTCAAGCTTGTCGACTCAAATTCACTCATCTGTTTGTTGGGCATAAAACGCAGGTACTTATATTTAAGCATCTCAACAGGTTTGGCATAATCGCAGAAATTACCAGAAATCAAATCAAACTGATGTAACTCAATTTTAAATCTGTTTGCACTGATAGCAGGATCGGTGTTTATAATTTCCCAGGCTTGCTCTTCTGATTTTGCGAGTAACACAAAAATGCCACCACCATCATTAAATGGACCAGCCGCTATAATATCACCAGCTTCGTATAAACTATCAATGTTGGCTAAGTGCGCACTTTGTAGTGCTTCTACTTCTGCCTTACTTAAGTGTTCTTTATCCGGATTGGTGTTTAAATACACAAAAAAGGTTTGCTTTGAGTCTTGTCCGCTTACATTTAAAAAAGGGACTAATGTTAGAAACAGCAGTATTAATAGTCTGGTCATAATGTGTCTTTGGTATGTCTTTTAGGAGAATTGTTTTACCAGCCAAAGAATTAGATATAGCAAAATACCTGTTCCATAAACAAGAAACAGAATTACAAAAACGACTCTTAACACGGTTGGATCCATTTTAATTTTGGTGCCTAACCATTCGCATACTCCTAGTATCATCTCATTAATTTAAATTCGAAACAAATTTACAATATAATGCTAAGATATTTATTCTTGATACTGCTAAACAATGAAATTGTGAAAAATGCCTAATCTGAGAAAAACAAGTATTGTTTAATAAAAATACAAAAAATATAAACAATAAGTAAGGTGGCTTGTTTAGCATATGTATTTTCCCTATCAAGAATAGAATAATACTATTTTTGTGGGGCATCTAATTAGAGAGAATGGCAGAACGTAAAAAGGATCACATTGAAATGGCTTTTCAGTCGCAGCTTGACGCCAGCGTTAATGATACAAGATTTTCGTATGAACCGTTTCTTGATGCACATCCTATTCAAGAAGTTTCGGGATTTAGATTTCTTGGTAAGCAGATGCACCATCCAATCTGGATCTCAAGCATGACGGGCGGAACAGCATTAGCTAAAACCATTAATCAAAATCTTGCAAGGGCATCTAACGAGTTTGGTCTTGGAATGGGCTTAGGATCGTGTCGCTTGTTACTCGAAGGTAACGAATATTTTGATGATTTTAATGTACGACCAATACTGGGAGATGCAGCTCCTCTGTGGGCTAATTTAGGTATTGCTCAAATTGAGCAACTTTTAGAGAAGCAAGAAGAGCAGAAAGTTGAGCACTTGATTGAAAAATTAAAGGCAGACGGACTAATTATTCATGTTAATCCTATGCAAGAATATTTTCAACCGGAGGGAGACCTTATTAAGTCTGCTCCCATTGAAATTATCTGGCAGTTTATTGAACGTTGTTCGGTGCCGGTTGTAGTTAAGGAGGTTGGGCAAGGCTTTGGTAGAGAGTCCATGGAAGCGCTTTTGCAGTTGCCACTGGCCGGTATAGAGTTTGCCGCTTTTGGAGGTACCAACTTTGCGAAGCTTGAGTTAATGAGAGCCGATGAACAAGAAGCTGAGATTTTCGAGCCTCTCTCTAAAACCGGGCATACGGCTGAGCAAATGGTGCATTTATTAAACGACATTGCTTCTAATAATTTGGAGGTGAATGTGCCGGATGTGATTATCTCAGGTGGAGTTAAGTCCTTTCTCGATGGCTATTATTTAATGAATAAATTAAATACAGCTGCTGTATACGGTCAGGCATCGGCATTTTTAAAATATGCCAGAGGCGATTACGAGACCCTCAGACGATTTGTGCAGCTTCAGATAAAAGGATTGCGTTTAGCGCAGTCGTATCTGAAAGTATTGTAAACATTATTAAAACAGAAAAGTGAAACACGGTCATATAATATCAGGTTTTTCGAAACTTACCAAAGCAGAAAAAATTGAATACGTTACTAAGCATCTGGAGAACCCGCTGGAAGTAGAGCAGGATTTAAAAGATTTTTGGCATCGCGATTTTAAAACTCAAAAATTGCTTGACGAGTTCAGCGAAAATACCATTTCAAATTTTGTATTTCCATTAGGAGTTGCTCCCAATTTCTTAATTGATGGGAAGGAATACATCATCCCAATGGTGATTGAAGAAAGTTCGGTAATTGCCGCTGCTTCTAATAGCGCCAAGTTTTGGGCTAACAACGGAGGATTCAGAACCGAGATAATTTCTACCACCAAGGTTGGGCATGTGCATTTTAATTGGACCGGTGATATTAAAAAACTGGAAGCTCAAATGCCTGTGCTTAGAAAGTTAATGGAAGAAAGCACTGAAACGATTACTGCGAACATGCGTGCACGCGGTGGCGGTATTCTAAATATTGAGCTGGTTGATAAAAGTGATGAACTTGAGAATTACTATAAACTGAGAGCTGAGTTTGAAACGGTTGATTCCATGGGAGCCAATTTTATAAACTCCTGCCTCGAATCTTTTGCACAAGTGCTCAGAAAGTTTGTTTTAGAATTTGACGGTTTCGAAGGCAACGATAAGGACTGCAGAATAATTATGTCCATCTTATCGAACTATACACCTGATTGTTTAGTGAAATGCTGGGTGGAATGCGACATTGAT
>JBFHES010000098.1:0-15013 GCA_041584015.1 Bacteroidales bacterium | reverse complement strand
TTGGAGGAACTGCAAGTTATGGTGGCTTGTGATTATGGCCCATTATTAATTGATGGTTTGATAGATGGCGTTTTTATTAGCAATAGCAATTCGGCTATTTCTAATGATGAGGTATTGTCAATTTCATTTGGAGTGCTGCAAGCAAGCCGATCAAGAATTACAAAGCCGGACTACATCTCATGTCCCGGCTGTGGTAGAACACTATTCGATTTGCACAAAACAACCGCTTCTATCAAACAAGTTACATCGCATCTTAAAGGTGTGAAAATTGGCATTATGGGTTGCATAGTAAATGGTCCGGGCGAAATGGCCGACGCAGATTTTGGTTATGTAGGTTCTGGACCAGGGCGCGTTTCGCTTTATCGCGAGAAGCAAATGGTTAAAAAGAATATTCCAGAAAAAGATGCAGTTCGTGAATTGGTACAACTCATAAAAGACGCTGGTTCCTGGGTCGATAATTTAGACTAAAGGTGGATCGTACTATTACGAATTGTTCGTAAACGAACAGGGAGTGTTCGTTAGGATACAGCCTGCATTACTTGCATATTAATTAGTAGCTTTGTTAGCAGCTTAATAGTGATCATGGCATGTTTAGTGCTAAGTGGCTCAGCTTATCTTATTTGTTAACATTGGTTAAATAGACATCTTTTATTTGAATCGATTGACAATTAGTTATTTTTGCAGGATTAAGAGGAAATAGTTATTTATAAATAAATTAAAATGAGAAAATTAAAGTTATTTGTTTTATTGCTCATAACTGGTTTGTATGCTGTACAACTAACCGCGCAAGACAACGTATCTTCGCTCGATGAGCCTTTACCAATTGACGAAAAAGTTAAAATTGGTACACTTGAAAACGGAATGAAATACTACATCCGTGAAAATGAAAAACCTGAAAACCGTGTAGAGTTAACACTTGTGGTAAATGCAGGTGCTGTTCTTGAGGATGATGATCAGCAAGGATTTGCTCACATGTTAGAGCACATGGCCTTTAACGGAACCAAAAACTTCGAAAAGCATGAAGTTATTAATTTCTTAGAGTCAATCGGAATGAAGTTTGGCCCGGAAGTAAATGCTTACACAAGCTTTGATGAAACTGTTTATGGAATTAAAGTGCCACTTGATGAAGAGGCTTTCCTTGATACAGGATTATTAGTATTGTTCGATTGGGCTTCTGGTATTGCATTAGAAAGCGAAGAAATTGACAAAGAACGTGGTGTTATTGAAGAAGAGTGGAGAATGGGACAAGGTGCTCAGGATCGCATGATGAGACAATACCTACCTGTTATGCTTCACGAGTCGCAATATGCAAAGCGTTTACCAATTGGTAAAATGGAAATCATTAGAGAAGGATCTCACGAAGCTCTTCGTCGTTTTTACAACGATTGGTATCGTCCGGACTTAATGGCAATTATTGCTGTTGGTGATATTGATGTAGCTAAAATTGAGAAGAAGATTATTGCTCAGTTTTCACAAATACCTTCGAAAGCAGAACCTCGCGAAAGAGTATATTTTGATGTACCTGATCATGAAGATACAAAAGTTGTTGTAGCTAAAGATAAAGAAGCTCAAATGACACTTGTGCAGTTATATCACAAACATCCTGCTCATACAATGGGAACACATGGCGAATACCGTCAGTCAATTATTCATCAGTTATACAACCAGATGTTAAGTAACCGTCTACAGGAACTTACCATGCAAGCAGAGCCTCCATTCTTAATGGCTCAGTCTGGTTACGGTGGTTTTATTGGACCTAAAGATGCTTATACATCGGTAGCTGTTACTCAAGGAAATCAAATCAGATCATCAATCGAGAACCTGGTAATTGAAAATGAAAGAGTAAAGATGTTTGGTTTTACAAAAACGGAACTAGAACGTGAGAAGAAGTCTTTATTAAGAAGCATCGAGAAGATGTTTAACGAGAAAGACAAAGCTAAGTCTGACAATTTTGTAAGAGAATACACGCGTAACTTTTTAAAGCCACACGATCCAATACCTGGTATTGAGTATGAGTATGAGCTTTACAAAAAATACATGCCAACCATTGAGCTTGAAGAATTAAACGTTTTAGCTGAAAAGTGGATTACCAATGAGAACAGAGTACTTGTTTTAATGGGCCCTGAAAAAGAAGGCGTTGAATTACCTAACGAAGATGAAATATTATCAATTCTTGAAAACGTTTCTTTAGAGAACCTTGAACCGTATAAGGACAAAACAACCGACAAAGAGTTAATGGCAAAATTACCTGCTCCGGGTAAAGTTGATAAGAAAAAGAAAAACAAAAAATTAGGTTACGAAACCTGGACTCTAGAGAACGGAATTAAGGTTGTTGTAAAACCAACAAACTTTAAGGAAGATGAGATTTTATTCCGTGCATTTAGTGCCGGTGGATGGTCGAACTACGGTCTTAAAGATGACGTTTCAGCTTCTATTGCTGCTGATATTATGAGCGAAAGCGGAATTGGTGATTTCAGTAAACTGGAGCTTGAAAAGTATTTATCAGACAAGATGGTAAGAGTAAACCCATATTTAAGCGAGTTATCTGAAGGACTAAGCGGAAGTACATCTCCGCAAGATATTGAGACTTTTATGCAGTTAGTACACCTGCATTTTACCAAGCCTCGTAAAGATCAGGAAGCTTATGAATCATACATCAACAAAATGCGTGGTTATTTAGAGAACCAGGGTGCTAGCCCGGAGAATGCATTCCGCGATTCAATTGGTGTTATCATGTCAAATAATCACCCACGTAAAAAGCCTTTAACTGCCGAGCGTTTATCAGAAGCCGATTTCAAACGTGTGACTTATATTTACAGACAACGATTTGCCGATCCATCTAACTTTACTTTTGTATTTGTTGGTAACATCGATACCAAGACATTTAAGCCTTTTGTTGAGCAGTATATTGGTAGCTTGCCTGTAGTTAGAAGAGATGAGAACTGGAAGAACATTGGTGTTGAAACACCAAGCGGAAGAATTAACAGCGTTGTTCATAAAGGAACTGAGCCTAAGAGTATTGTTTACCTAAACTACCACGGTAAGTTTGAATATTCATGGGAAGACAGAATGGACATTGATATGGTTTGTAAGATTCTTAGTACAAAGTTACTTGAATCAATTCGTGAAGAAGAGAGTGGTGTTTATTCAATTGGCGCTTATCCTCGCACAAGTCATTATCCTAATCCTGAATTCGAAATTGTTATTAGCTTTGGTTGTAATCCTGACAATGTTGACAAGCTTATTGCCGGTGTTGATGCTGAGATTACAGGTTTGATGAAAAAAGGACCAAGTGACGAAGAACTTTCAAAAGCTATTCAGAAGAAATTGCGCGAAAGAGAGTCGGCTAAAGAAGAGAACAGATATTGGTTAAACAGACTTTATTCAAATATTTGGCATGGTGATGATCCTGCTCAGTATTTCGAGTATAACGACTATGTTGAAGGTATGACCATTGAGCATATTAGAACTGCCGCTGCTAAATTCTTTGGACACGACAACCGTGTACAAGTAGTATTGAAGCCAGAATAATTATTCGAAATTGCAATACATAGGAAGGGAGGCCAAATGGTCTCCCTTTTTTTGTTAGCTATCTGCAATAAAAATGCTGTTTTCAATCTCCTTTATTTCAGCATTGCAGCTAGCTTAGGCTTAATTATTTTTCGTTGATCCACAAAGCATTCAGCACATTCCAATTTCTGCAAACGTTTGTGAAGGGTATTTCCTAATTACAGGAGAGCTTGTTTGCTAAGGTGTTAATAATCAGTTCTGTTCTGGTGCTGGTAGCGTGTTTTTATTATCTTTGTTGCAAACTTAATAAGCTAAGAGAATGAGAAGAGTATATTTTGCATTAGCAATGATTGTTGCTATTGGATTAAGTCCAATTATATCCTTGAGCCAATTGGTTAGTTCTAATCCGGCCTTTCCGTACGATAACCAAAGTGTGGTAATAACATTTGATGCTAGCGAAGGAAGCGGCGGTTTAGCTGGCTTTACCGGCGATGTATATGCACATACCGGAGTAATTACCAACGAGAGCACATCGCCAAGTGATTGGAAATATGTGGTAAGCAACTGGGGTGAAAATACGGCTGCAACAAAATTAACTTCTCTTGGAGGCGACCTTTACGAATTGGCCATTGGCCCGAACATCCGAGATTATTATTCAGTTCCGGCTGGCGAAACAATTTTACAAATTGCATTGGTGTTCAGAAGTGCCGATCCGGTTGGAGGTAGTTATCTGGAAGGTAAGACTGCTTCGGGAGGTGATATCTATGTTGATGTTTATACACCTGGATTGAATATTCAGATTGTGAATCCTAGTGAGTCGATGATTGTTGAGTTAAACGAGAACATTAATATTGAGGCAGAAGGAATTCTTTGCGATTCAATGGCACTTTATATCAATGATAATTTGATCTCAAAAGTAGAAGGTACACAGCTAAGTCAAAATATTTCTGCAAGTGGATACGGTAAGTTTTGGGTAAAAGCATTGGCATGGAATACTACCGATGTTGTTGCGGATTCTATTTACTTTTATGTTCGCCCTCAGGTTGTTGTAGAAGATCTTCCTGCAGGAATGGAATCAGGTATTAACTACATTGATGCAAACACCGTTTTGCTTGCTCTGTATGCTCCTTTTAAAGATTATGCTTTTGCTATAGGCGATTTTAGTAATTGGGAAGTAGGCGATGAGAACTACATGAAGAAAACCACCGACGGTAAAACTTACTGGGTAAAATTAGAGAATCTTGAAGCTGGCAAAGAGTACATCTATCAGTATTTTATTGATGGAGAAATTACAATTGCCGATCCGTACACCGAGAAGGTTAGCGATCCTTGGAACGACCATTATATTCCAAATGAAAGCTATCCTGATTTAATTGATTATCCTATTGGAAATACACAGTACATTGCTTCTGTATTTCAAACCAATCAAGTGGAATACACTTGGAACAATCCAACATGGAACCGACCGGCCAAAGAAGATCTAATTGTTTATGAATTATTGATTAGAGATTTTACAGCCAAGCAAAATGTACAAACCCTTATTGATACTTTAGGTTATCTTGAGTTTTTGGGAATTAATACCATTGAGTTAATGCCGGTTAATGAGTTCGAAGGAAACAATAGTTGGGGTTACAATCCTGATTTCTATTTTGCTTTTGATAAATACTACGGTCCAAAGAATGAGTTTAAGCGTTTTGTAGACGAATGTCACTCGCGAGGTATTGCAGTTGTTATGGATATTGCATTAAACCACTCCTTTGGTTTGTCGCCATTGGTACAGTTATACTGGGATGCTGCCAACAACCAACCTGCTGCCAACAACCCTTGGTACAACCAGCAGCCAATGCACGATTATAATGTAGGTTTCGATTTTAATCACGAAAGCAACGACACCAAAGATTTCTTTAAGCGTGTGGTTAAATTCTGGATTGATGAATTTAAAATTGATGGCTACCGTTTCGATTTATCGAAAGGCTTTACACAAAACAATACATTGGGCAATACTGCTGCATGGGGATATTACGATGCTAGTCGTGTAAGTATTTGGAAGAATTATGCAGACTTTATTTGGAGTGTTGATAGTGAGACCTATGTTATCATGGAGCACTTTGCCGATAACAGCGAAGAAACAGAATTGGCCAATTATGGAATGATGTTTTGGGGTAACATGAACTACAATTACACCGAGGCTGCCATGGGATATCCAAGCAATGATTTATCATGGGGTTATTATCAATCGCGAGGTTGGAACAACCCAAACCTGATTACCTACATGGAAAGCCATGATGAGGAACGTATGATGTATAAAAATATAAGTTATGGAAATTCAAGTGGCTCCTACGATATAACCAATACAAATACGGCCCTAAAGAGAGCCGAACTTTCAGCTAATTTTTTCTTGCCAATTCCGGGACCAAAAATGATCTGGCAATTTGGCGAGCAAGGTTACGATATCTCCATTGATTTTAATGGCCGTACTGGCGAGAAACCAGTAAAATGGGATTACTATAGCGAAGTAAACAGAAACCACCTTTTCAACGTGTATCGTGCCTTAATCGATCTAAAAAAGAACGAACCTGCTTTCTCTGAAGGAACCTTCTCAATGCAGTTAAACTCTTACTTAAAGCGCATTAATATTACACATGCCACCATGAGCGTTGCAGTGCTGGGTAATTTCGATGTAACAAGCGGAAGCATCAGTCCAAACTTTGCATTCCCGGGTAAATGGTATGAGTTTTACACAGGCGATTCAATTACTGTAAGTGATGTAAATGCACAACTTAGCTTGAATGCAGGTGAGTACAGATTGTATACCAGCAGAAAATTGGAGACGCCAATATTTAATACAGTACCGGTTGCAGTTCCATCAATATTAAGTACACAAACAGGTAACTCAGTTTATCCAAACCCATCGCGCAATAGCTTTACAATTAAAGTTGAAGGAAGATCAGCACAGGTTGAAATTTACAATTCGGTTGGTCAGATGGTACAAAAAATGAATGTTGCCGATGCTGATGGCACTCGATATTTAAAATGGAATGCCAGAAACTTTAACGGACAAGAAGTGCCAGCGGGTATATATTTCTGTAGGATAATTAATGGAGATAGCAGAGAAACAATTAAGCTGATTAAACAATAACACGATAACTTTTAATATTTCAGAAAGGGCTTGTTTCATTTTGAAACAAGCCCTTTTTTTATACGGTGTTTGCGTATTATTAACGATACATCATTTGGACGCTTATTTTAGAACAATCACTTTGGTGCCGTCCTGATATTTATTACCTACAATACGAATATAAAGTACCAACAGATAAGTCTGACAAGTGCAGCTGATATTCTTGTAAACCTGATTCCAATTGGCCCGGGTGTGCTCACGTATTACAGTTCAGGGAGGTAAAATAGAAATTTTGTAATCACGAATAATCTTAAATTTTAATCAGTTTGTGCGTAATTACTAAATCTCCTGACTTTATTCTTAGATAATAATTTCCAGGAGGTAAGGCACGGAGGTATATTTCGTTCTTTACCTTTTGTAGCTTTTGACTAATGACCTGTTTTCCCAGAATCGAATGTATCGAAAGGCTTGCACCGATATGCCTACTATCTACTTCAACAAATATTGAGTTACTGCTAGGGTTTGGGTAAAAGGAAAATCCCAATTCTTCGATATTCGAGATAGGCAGTGTACTTAGCACAACTACCGAATCGCTTAAACTGCCACAGGCATTTGTAATGGTAACAGAGTAAAGTCCCGAATCGCTTACCCAAATAAACGGATCGCTTGCACCTGTTGACCAAAAATAGCTTGTTGCATCAATCGCTGGGTCAATAATGGTACTGTCGCCGCTGTTTAACCATAAGGTATCGACAAGTGATAGTTCCAGTAGACTGTCAATGTTTAATTCAATATCCATTACACTGCTGCCACAGAAATTACTTATTGTTAGGTTATAGCTTCCGGCATGATGGAGATAAATGTTCGGAACCGTATCGCCGGTGGACCATTCGTACGTTGCTTCCAGAATTGGCGGATCGGTTAACAAACTATCACCTGCACAAATTGCTGTGTCGAGACTTGAAAATTCAGGAGGTGTTTCTCCAATTAGCACAACGATGGTATCGGAATATGCTCCACATGCGTTAACTGCGTTTCCAATGTATTGATTACTCTGGTTCGCAAAAATGCCTTTTGTTGTTTCACCATTGGGCATCCAGAAATAATCATCAGAAGGGGCATTTATTTCCAGCCAGGCACTATCATCACAAAGCTGGAGGTCAGTGCCCAGATAAATATCTAAAGGTTCGTCGTAAATTACATAAACCGAATCCTCTTCTTCGCAGCCGCTTCCGCTTGCATATAGGGAGTAGATCCCCGAACTGTCTGGCTGTAAAAGGAAATTAAACGAACCTGTATTCCATTGCCAGAAATCAATTTCGCTTAAGTTCCACTGTGGAGCCAGCCAATATTTATTTGTGATGCAATTACCCGAAAGGGTATCGGCTCCTAAATCTAAATTAATATCAACAACATTCACAAAAGCAGTATCGGGTTTGTCGCCACATACATCCCAAAAATCAATTTTAGGGTAGTAGTAAGCTTCCTCAGTAACGGTAACTACTTGTCCCGAATCAATCAGCTCCCAGTTCGTCCAATTAGGTAGCTGCCGATACCAATACACATTGGTTCCGAAGTTACCAGTAAAGCTCAGTTGAACCTGCTCGCCAATGCATAAATTTGTATCTAGCAGCATGGCTTGTGCATAAGGGATTACTTGTAAGTTCTTCTTAAAATCGTCGATATATTGCCCACGGTACCTGTAACAATGCACCGTATATTGGCCTGCCTGCGAATAAATATGGTAAACCGTATCCTGGTTGTGGTAAACATGTAAACCTGTAAGCGGATCATTTATCTCCCACCTTATGGAATCAAAAAGTTCAGAATTTAAAGTATGGATCATGGTACTATCCCCAAAACAGGCAGTGGTAGCAAATACATTCTTATCGAAATAGGAGGTCATGAAATTTGGGACGTTGTTGATGTGCGACCCATATGTGGTTGAAGGTAATTGTTGCTGATTATACACGAAATCGCAATTCGAATTTGTTAAATGAGGAAAATTTATTGTTCCAAGAAATGGAACTACCGATGAGAATTTATAGGGAACATAAATTTTCCCATCTGTACCCAGTTGCAAAGAAGCCCTATAATCGGGCGGGGCTACCAGCTGAGTGTTATTGACCCTGAATATCGCTGCGGATGTATTCGTTATGTCCGTATTCAAAATATCAATTTGATAGATCCTTATGGTATCATCGACAATGTTCCATGAGTATTCTGTGCTACAATAAAGCATATTGGCATCACCCGAAAATTCGAGGAAATATGGGAGCGGGATGTTGTAAGAAATAGGATTGGACAGTAAACCTGTTTCATTGTCGAAGTTGTATAGTTCTACTAGGTTTAACCCCTTGCTTGATATAGCTATCCGCCTGCCACAAGGCGAGCATTTTATGTTTCCATTACATGCGGCATCAAAAAGGTCGAAAGGAGCGGTGTCTTGAAGTATGGTACCAATATTTGATGTTATTGCCGGTGTCTGTATCCCATTTTCAGTTACGAGGTACGCCTTAAAGGATTTGTTATTGTTTTCGTGTGTAACAACCCAAACATCCTTGCCATTTGCATGTTTTACAGCTGTTACCCTGTCGGTTATATCCGATTGTAACAGGATGTTTGATTGAGATGGGATAATGCCACCCAGAGCGGCATCAAGTGTCATGTCCACCTCAGAATACCGGAAATCGGTCATAGAATAATATTTGCCAGTTGTAAAAATATAATATCGGTTTGGATTCGATGGCTTTGGGACAATAATTGTTTGCCCTGAGTTTTTATTTCCCATGAGGATACCATTTGGCATGGTGTCGTTATTTGCATTAAGCACACATTCCGCATTTGTGGCAAAGAGGAAATTACCTATCGAATCACAAATGGAGGCATTGGCCATAGGCATATGGGTGAACCATTGATTGTTCTTATGAGTTATAATAACAGAGTCGCCAACAAAATCTAATTGTATGGCATTGTGAACTACCCAAGTGGTGGTAGGACCTTGACCAAATAAGGTTATAGTACCAAATAATAAGCATAGTAAAATATAATTGCGCATAGTACTATTATTTAGCTATTATAACCTTCTCGATATATGTGGTATTGTCGGTTGTTATCTTAATTAGATAATAACCAGCATTTAGATGCCCAAAATTGTATATAAACCTATATGTGCCTTTTTCCAAATCACCATCAAATAAATGAGATTCTATCAATTGACCATTGATGTTCAGGAGGTCTATTGTAACCTTGGTTACACTTTGTATATTTAGCCTTATGTTGGTTTCGATGAGAATTGGGTTAGGAAAAACAGATACCTCAAAGGCACCTGCTTCATCCAATTCGTTTTCGCTGTGTAATGATTTAACAATACTCACTCCATTTTCAACATAGTGGTTATCGCCAATTAACCAATCTTGAGCCACAAATTCGTTTTCCTGATTGTTTTGAGAATTCCAAACGTAAATACGGAAAGAGTCACCTACCCTGATGGCCTCTTCCACCAAAGCGGGTTCGTCATCACCATAAATTATTATTCCAGTATGACCTCCGTTAAATTTACTTCTCCCTATGAGCTTACCCGTAGCAGAATACAAGCCAATTTCATCGCCATACTCAGGCATGTTTTCCCAAGCATTCTCGGGTATGCCCACCACCATCGTGTTGCTTGTGTTCAAATTGCTTGTGTTTTTCAGTTTGTTGTAGGTGGACGACAATGAATTATCAACTGAGTTCTTTGTGCCAACATAATTGTTGTTTGCTGCATAATAGAAGGGGACAGATGGTAAAGAACTAAGTGCTACGTTGTATCCCTCTCCTGGTTTCATGTTGCCCAAGGTATTGAGGCCATAAAGAGGCCACCATAAGCCCCCCAGATCCTCTTTAATTACCATTATATTGGAAGTAAAGGCAGAGAACACATCTGTAACATCCTGTTCGGTTTTACGCAAATACCCGATCCATTCCTCTTCGGGTGCAGTTGGCATGGTCAGGGCTATTTCGTTATCTTCTGGACAAAGTAGCTCACCAAACATCTTAATGCTGCCCGCTTCGTTCATTTTAATGTAGTAACCTTCACCTATTTCAAAGTATGGAACATCGTAAGTTGTTAAGTAAAAATCGCTAACATCCTGATCTTGTTTTTTTACTTTTTCAACCAGGTGCAAAACATCAGATTCTTTTAGTATCTCTTTTATATCGTTATTGAAAGGATCAATATATGTGGAAATATGGTTCCAACCGGCATCAAGTGCAATGGTTTGGTCAGAACCCATAATTATTTCAGCAAAACCCAAACACCCTGCATTGTCAGTTACATTAACGGTATAGGTAATCCCATCCTCACATCCACTAATATCTTCAGTAGTGGCACTATTACTCCATGAGAAAGAATATGGAGACACCCCATTATTAACAGTAAGGTCGATAGACCCATTTTGCAAAGGATTTGGAGTTGATGGATCACCATCGCAACCACGGCCTACAACATCCCATGATAAATCAAGACTCCCTCTTAGATTAAAGATTTCCGTAACCTGGCATCCTGTATTATCTGTAACAATAACAGAGTATTCCCCAACTCCTAAGCCTGAGACATCCTCGGTTATTGGCCCATGGCTCCAACTATAAGTAAATGGAGCAACACCTGAAATTACAGTAATATCAATTGAACCATTACTTGTACCACAGTAAGTGTCTGTAACTTCTGAATTGAGATACATGTGGTCGTAATCATTGAGAAGGAATTCTTCTGTTTCTACACAGCCATAGTCATCTGTAACTGTTACTTCGTAAGCGATACTCGACTCCAAATATGAGATACCGGCAGTTGATCCTCCATTGCTCCAATTGTATGAGTAAGGAGCAACACCATCTGATGCAGTAACAGTTAGCTCTCCATTTTCTGGATCAGGACATGTTGGATGTAAAGCATTCAGAGTAATATTTAATAGATTGTTTGGGGTTGTATATGTTTCACAATGTGAAACTGTGCATGAATTGCCATCTGTAACTGTTACACAGTATGTTCCATCACTAATCATATAATTGTTTTGTGCATAAGAATATGGCATTCCGTTCCATTCCCAATAGAATTCATACAGTGGGGAATTATATGGTAATGTACCTCCAACAAGATTACATTCGAGTAAACCTGCATTGTATGGACTACACTCATTTATTTGCAGGCTAAAATCAAAAATATCCAGAACAGAAAGCTCCTGCTCATAAGAATATGTACATGCATTGTCTGTGATGTCAATAGTATAGGTTCCGGCATTTATGTTCGAAACGGTGACCGGTCCCGAGGCACTGTTTGTAAACGTACCGGAAGGCCCTGTTACTTCATAGCTCCATGTTGTGCTTGAATAATCCAATTCTATCGAACCAGGATATGAGTTACAATCAGGGTGTACAGGTGTAATTGTTAAAGTTCCTTGCTCAGGGCAAGTCAAGTTAAGTACTTTAACTTTTTCGCATCCATCAGCATCAGTTACAGTAACAATGTATTCGCCTGTTGATAATTGTGAAATTTGACTACTTACATCGCTTGTAGACCACAAATATTGAATACCGTAAGATGGGGAGTTGATGATACTTGTTATTTCGATTGAGCCATTACTATTATAATAACATGTTGGATCTGATATTTGGTAGGTAAAATCAAGATTATTTGAAGGTAATACTTCATCCCAAATTATATCATTGTTCATGTCTCTATAAAAATTACAATTATTATTTGCATCAGTTAACCTAAATGTATAAAGACCAGCTGGTAGCCCGCTAAAAAGATAATCATACAATGGACCACTTCCCGCTACTGTTGCATCATCAATTACCAGCCAATTCTGATCAAGGAGTTCAATAAGAAAGGGTGGTGTTCCCTGAACCCAATCCACATATGCCTGTCCATTATCAACGCTACAAGTTGTTGCAGACACAGAATGCGATTTGATCTCAATAGTTGGGTCAAAATAAATTGTATCTGTTTTTTCGCAGCCATACGCATCTTGTACAGTATAGCTATAACTACCGAAACTTAAATTTTCTATGATTTCTGTTGTTGCACCATTATCCCATGTAATTGTCATTGGCGGAATACCCCCGGAGATATTTAAGTCAATTGATCCGTTTGGTTGTCCGCATTGTGGTTGAATAGATTGTGGAGTAACTTGTAAAGTATTAAAGCTCATGAATGATGGGTAGGCAGCATATTGTGCATAGGGCAATGGGTCAAAAGAATGCCAGTAAACTACAAAAGTAGGGTCTTGTCCACATTGTTCTTCAGTAACTTTCATATAGCACCAATATACTTTCGATTCACCTGGATCAAGATCAATATTGTCACTACTTGCATTATTGCCTAATATCGTAAAATCAGTTGTCAACGAAGCATCATATTCCAATCCAAAAGAAGACATTAGAAACAGTAGTTTACTATTAATAATTGGAGTTGTACTTGGATTGGTTACTGTGACTTTAATTGGTATGATAACTTCATTAGCTAGGATTAATTCAGTGGCAATTGTCCAAATTCCTGCAGAAGTTTGGGTGAATCCCGGATTTGGCTCAACCTCAACTGTCCATTCAGGAGGCACATTATAGTTTTGAGCAAAAGTTGTGGTGCATATTGCAAGTGCAGTTAAGAATAATAATATCCTTTTCATTTTTCAATGTATTTAATTATCCTCTTTTTTTTGAACAAAATACCAATTAAATGTCTATTAACATAGGCCATTTATCCTTTAGAGACATAAACATATTAATCTACAGGTTTTAGGTGACTATTGATTATTACAAATGTAATAGGTTCAATAGGACATACATGATATATTTCATTGCTTATTTTGGAAGAAGTAAAATCCTTACTACATTGTAAAAATGTTAAAAAGTTACAGTTGTGTTAATTAGCTGAATTTTTTAAACTTTCGATTTTAGCTGTTGTTCCTGTACTGTTTGACTAATGGTTAAAAACGAAGCGTTCATTTTTTGCTGCCATAACTGAAACAATAAATTACCTTTTGTTTTGAGTATAACAATACAACCACATAACCTAATATTTATTAACGGATGGAAAGATCATTTTACGCAAAATTAAGCTGCCTCCTTTTGGGCTTTGGTATTTTTATTTCTGGAGCCTTTGCACAAACAGCGGCCAGTAATTACGAAGTTTATTTAAAATCAGGAACAGAAGTATTCGATGAAAATATCGATGAGTTAAAGTCGCTTGACAAGCTGCTGGCATCAAGTATTTATGGCGATGACTATTATGCATTTCTTCAGTTTTATGCAATCCCTGATGCAGCACAGTCGGGTTTAATAAAAGAGTACGGCATTGAGCTGCTCGAGTACATTCCACAGTTCGTATATCTGGCAGCAATTCCAACAGTACTGAATATTGAAGATTTAAAAACAATGAATGTTAGATCCATTAAGCCTTTGGAATTAATTGATAAAACAGATCAGCGTTTACTGGAAAGGCCATTTCCTGATTGGGTTTGGAGTGGGGATGAAATAAAGGTTTTTGTGCAGTATCATTCAAATCTATCAGCTGCCACAATAGAAAGTGAATTGGCAAGTGCCTCAATAAACATAAGTAGCACCAGGCATCACGCCAATAAGGTATTGCTAAATATTGATGCTGATAATATTGAAACTCTGGCAATGATGCCGTTTGTGCGTTACATTGATTTTGAAAGCGATCCGGGTAAAGCTGAATCTGATGATGGAAGAAACTTGCATCGTTCAAATATGATTGATTCCGATCATCACACTGGATTACATTATGATGGTACTGGTGTAAGCGCAGCAATTAATGATGACGGTTTTGCTGGTCCACATATCGATTTTAACGGGCGTGAAAATCAAAGTGACGTAGCTAACGACTTTACCGGAACACATGGCGACATGACCGTTGGTATTGTTGGGTCGGCAGGTAATATTGATCCAACCATGCGAGGAATGGCACCGGGTGCTTTTCTTTGGGTACGTTCCTACAATGCAAACATGCCAAATACCGAAGACTTGCATCAGAACGAAGGTGTAATGGTTTTTTCAACATCATATAGTAATGGATGTAATGCAGGATATACTACAGTTGCACAATTAGTAGACGAAGAGATTTACGAGAATCCAAGTTTAATGCAGGTGTTCTCAGCAGGTAATAGTAATGGAAGCGATTGCGGTTATGGTGCAGGAACCGAATGGGGAAATATTACTGGTGGTCATAAAATGGGTAAGAATGTAATTGCTACTGCCAACCTTTATAACGATGATGCATTGGCCGGAAGTAGTAGTCGTGGTCCTGCATCCGACGGTAGAATTAAACCCGATATTGCAGCACATGGTCAAGGTCAGTGGTCGAACGCACCGGACTATGAATATGCG
>JBFHES010000097.1:0-15224 GCA_041584015.1 Bacteroidales bacterium | reverse complement strand
TTTAAATCCACAATAACATTTCCGATACTCCCTTTATTGAAAGTGTATTTATGAACACCAACTCTTTCGGTAGCGGTTAACTCTACATCAATGTTATAATCATCAAGTGTAACCGCATAGTAACCGGCCTTTGCTTTCTCGCTCTCGTGGGTAAATGATGATCTATAACCTGATGAGGTATTGGACTCATCACCTACCTGCATTTGTATTTCACCGATGGTTGGCATCAACAAAATATCACCATAATCAATGGCTCCAGTACCACTTAAGTGTGTATGGCTAAAGCCCATAATGGTATTGTCAGAACTATGATAACCAGAGCAAGCATCCCAGTTTACCGTTCTGGTATCCGGACTTAGTTGCACCATTCCGGATGGAGCAGTAGCTCCCGGATAAGTATGTCCGTGTCCATCAGTGCCGATGAATGGATTCACGTAATCGCTTAGTTCATTTTTCTTAACTCCGCAGCCCAGTATAAATACGGCCAGAGCAAGCATTAATATTTTTTGAATAACTTTCATATCTCTCAGTTCGGTTTATTTTCTTATTGCTTTGGCAGCATTCTCAACTACCTGTTTAATTCTATCCGCATCGGTTTCTGAAATGGTAAATTCTGGTATTTGTGGCAAGCCACCCATAAACACATCTGATCGCCTGAACTCCATTTTACTTTCAATTGGTCCGCGACAAGAAACATGAAACTGACCTGCTCCGGTATAGCGAATCATTTCTTCAATATTCTCTTCAGTCATTCCACTGCCCGGCATTATTTCTA
The DNA here is from genome assembly GCA_041584015.1 of Bacteroidales bacterium. GTDB lineage: Bacteria > Bacteroidota > Bacteroidia > Bacteroidales > M50B96 > JBFHES01. The sequence goes on along the minus strand of JBFHES010000097.1, from coordinate 14,449 downwards.
TGCGATCACCAGCTTTTTCAACCAGCTGCTTCAATAGCTCCTTTCCCTCGATGGCCTTATTTTTACAACCAGCTGTAAGAATACGATCAACACCAATGGCTATCAACTTCTCCAATGAATCAAAAGGATCACTTGACATATCAAAAGCGCGATGAAAGGCAACACCCATAGGACGGGCAACATCTACCAGTTCCTTGCTGCGCTCAGTATCCACCGTTCCATCGGGGTTAAGGATACCAATTACAACTACATCTGCACCTAGTTCTTTAGCTGCAATTATGTCCTGTTTCATTACCTCAAACTCCACCTGACTGTAGCAAAAGTCTCCACCACGCGGGCGAATAATTACACCAATCTGAATGTTGCTTAATTTTTTGGCCAGCATAATAGATGCAGCACTTGGAGTAGTACCTCCTTCGTACATATTATCGCATAACTCAACGCGATCGGCTCCGCCCTTCTCAGCTGCCAATACAGACTCTACGGAATTTACGCATGCCTCAATAATTATCTTTTTCATTGGATAGTTTTTGGAAAGCAAACATATGAAAAATGAATTCTTAAGACGCAACTATCAAACTATTATAAAACAGAATTGGACTGAATATTTTACTGTGCAAGTGTAACACTCCATGAGCCTTGCAGCAAATCTAAAGCACTTTCGAATTGAAAACCGTATCTTGCAGCTTGTATAAATCTACCCCATATGAGAACAACAACCCTCTTAATAGCCGCGCTCTTATTCTTTGCATCATGCAATCATTCTGTTATTCTTGATTCGCCAAATGGTAAGTTAAGCCTGGAATTTAACCTGGATGAAAATGGTGCTCCGGTTTATCAATTGTTAGCAACCAAGGAGCCCGTCCTTTTACCCTCAAAAATGGCATTTGAATTTATTGATGCAGCTGCATTCAGCAAGGATTTCAAAATTGAAAAAGTAATTGAGCAAACAGTTAATGAAAACTGGGAAATGCCTTGGGGCGAGAAGCGCCTGGTAAATAATCAGTATCATGAAACAACAATATTCTTGAAAGAAACAACAAGCAACGGACGTTTACTCAACATCATTTTCAGATTGTATGACGATGGACTGGCTTTTCGTTATGAGTTTCCGGAACAAGCTAATATGAGCGAAGTTTTCATTGCTGATGAACTAACAGAGTTCAATTTAAATGGCGATCATACCTGCTGGTGGATACCGGGCGATTGGGATATCTACGAGCACTTATACAACACCACGAAATTTTCGGAGATTGATGCAACCATGTACCGCGATCATCCGGCATTAGCACAAACCTACATTCCCGAGAATGCGGTGAACACACCTGTTACCATGAAAACGGAAACTGGTCTTTATCTAAGTTTCCATGAGGCAAACCTTACCAACTATTCAGGAATGACGCTGAAAGTTGATCCGAAACAGAACAGCATGGTTTCAAACCTTGTGGGATCGGAACGAACGGAATATAAGGTAAAACGTACTTTGCCATTTAAAACTCCATGGCGTACAATTCAGGTAGCAAAGCGTGCAGGAGATTTAATTGAATCTGATTTAATCGTAAACCTGAATGAGCCCAATAAGCTTGGTGATGTGAGCTGGTTTAAACCAACCAAATATGTTGGAATATGGTGGGACATGCATCTGGGGCGCAGAACCTGGGACATGGCCAGTGGCAACCATGGAGCAACAACCGAGTATGCTAAAGAGTTAATTGATTTTGCATCGGAAAATAATATTGGCGCCTTATTGGTTGAGGGATGGAATACAGGCTGGGAACATTGGATTGGTTTTGAGGATCGTGAAGGGGTTTTCGACTTTGTAACTCCTTACCCCGATTACAATTTGCAGGAAGTTGTGGCTTATGGAAAAGCAAACGGCGTTGAGCTTATTATGCATCACGAAACCTCAGCTGCACCAAGAACTTACGACGAGCAATTAGATACCGCTTTCGCACTTATGCAATCATTGGGCATTCATGCAGTAAAAACAGGATACGTTGGTAAACTCATCCCAAAAGGGGAATATCACCACGGACAATGGATGGTGAACCATTACCGAAAAGTATTAGAAACAGCCGCCAAATATGAGGTAGCCATAAATGCGCATGAACCTATAAAAGCTACAGGAATTCGCAGAACCTTACCCAATGCCATTGCGCGTGAAGGGTTGCGCGGACAAGAATTTAATGCCTGGTCGCCTGATGGCGGCAACCCACCAGAGCACTTGCCTATTGTAGCTTTTACCAGAATGCTGGCCGGACCAATTGATTTCACACCGGGAATATTTAACATCAAGCTGGCTCCTTACAAAGATGAGAACCAAATAAACACAACAATCGCCCACCAGCTTGCCTTATATGTGGTTATAAATAGTCCGGTGCAAATGGCCGCCGATCTTATTGACTATTACAAGGACCAACCTGCCTTTCAATTCATCCGCGATGTTGGGGTTAATTGGGAACAAACAAAAGTACTTAACGATGAAGTTGGCGACTTCGTGGTGATTGCTCGCGAAGAGCGCGAAACAGCAAACTGGTTTATTGGCGGCATCAGTGATGAGGAGGAGCGAAACGTAACATTGCAATTTAATTTTCTTGATCCGAATCAAAAGTACAAAGCAAGAATTTACCGCGATGGCAAAAAAGCTCATTGGGATCTTAAGCCAAAACACCTGATTATTGAGGAAATTAGTATTGATGCTAAAAGTGAGCTTAGCATAAGAATGGCGGCAGGCGGTGGATTTGCCATTAGTTTGATAAAAATGTAACCATCTGATAATGATAAAAGCTTATTAAGCTTTGAGCTCTTCGAAGGTTAAATAAAACAAGCGACTCTGAAAAGCATTTAGATAATCGATCATCCATTGTAAATTTTGTTTGTCAAGATCATCATATAAATCCAAACACGCATTCATTTCTGTTTCATTCCTCACTTGAAAAGCTGAATTCAGAAAAGTGTAATAAAAGTAGAATATTAATGTTGTCCTAAATAAATCTATCGATTAGGCTGTCTGCCCAAACCTAACTTCATTTCTTGTCTTGAAACAAGAAACGAAGCAAAGAAATTCAAGGCTACTTTTTAAATAACTTCTTTATTTACCTTATGCTTAAGTGCGGCCGGGTGATCTTCGAACAAGTTCTCAGCTTCCCGGTCTTACATAAATCATTAAGATAAAACAAAAGCTATTTAAAAGAGATGCCGTTAACGTACGCCACAAACGATCTAAGAATAACATTAACAGCTGCTGACGAACTAAGAAAGCGAGTCTAGATATGTTTCCAAAAACGTTGCGGACGCGATTGGTTAAATTTACTGAATCTGGAAATTAAAGCATAAGACCTTTGACGAATGCTGAAAAACTGTTGATAAAATAAATATGAAAACACTTGAGTAAATTAATCACATAACTCTACAAATCGATTGATCTTTAATCAAGGATATTATTCTAATAATTAATAACTAAGTTTGAATCATCACCAAGTTTAACACTAGCCGCATGAAAACCTATTATACAATACTGCTGATAAGCAGCCTGTTTTTCTCCTGCTCGAATAACAAAACGGCAACGGTATCTGAGCCAATTGTTGAGCAGGACTATTACAGAACAGCATGTGATTCTTTTGTGATAAAATATAATTACCAAATTAGTGATGCAGGAAAATCTGCTATTACCTTTACAAACTACACCCCTATCTATTGTACTCCAGCAAAGCGTAAAGACACCATAAACTGGTTACCTTTTAATACACGTATAAATGTAATACAAACACTAAAACTGCCTAATGAACAAGGTATAAGCGAGCAGTGGTTCAAGATAAAATATCGGGATAAAATTGGATTTGTATTGAATAATGGAATGGCATTATCCGGTGGCAATTCACACTATTTAATTGGAAGATCTCCTCACAACCATTACAATGCCATGCTGATTAGCCTTGAGCCCGGACTGGAAAATAGTCCTAAAGACACGTGCTATTTAAATTATATGCACGCACATCGTGATGATCTATTAAGATTTAATGGTTTAGATTTTAGCAAAAACATTATTCATGTAACATCATTTCGGGAATCGTGTCCCGGAGCCACATCACATGAATTTATAAGATTAGATGACGAGGGGAATCTTACCAAGATAATCTCATCTTATTCAACCGGAGAAATGGGCTATTTTGATGAAGAGCAAATTTACTTTCCACTGAAGTTTGAGAGCGGAAAAACATTGTTGGTTGCAAATGGTGAAATTGATTTTATTTTTAACACCAGCAGCGGAGAACTAAACACATTTGAGTATCCTAACGAACCCGGGATTCCAATTAACCAACTGATAGTGAAAACTAAAAAATATACCGAAGACTGCCTGCAGAAATACACAAACAGACAAAACCTTGTTGAGAAGACCTACTTTGTTGAAGCAGAAGAAAATGGTGAAATGAAACAAGTTAGGGTGTTTGAGGAAAAACCTCAGTTTTATAAATGGGATGGAACAGAACTTAAACAAATTCTTTAGCATTTACGGAATAGAGATCTTCATAAAACACGCAAGCACTTCCTAGCATTACAGCCGGTGCTAAGGCTTTGGTCCGTGAAACAGATATTATTACAATACTTATAATATCCGTCCCACCGAAAAAGCTGTGGTACGGATCAGGCTAATGAACTATTAAGCTACTCGCTATATGCCGAGCACTTCAATATTCATAGTCTAAGACACCGGGGCATTAATCAAATTTCAAACTCAAGCTTACCTTCCAGCTTCGTAATTACAGACATTCCTCTGCTTTTGTAAAAATTATTACCCTCTTTGTACGATGGCGTGAGTTGGTACACTTTGCCATTATACTGCAACAACCAGGTTATAGCCTCTCCTTCCTTAAATCCATTTCTATTCGATTTAATTTCAGAAGAGTTGCCCCATAAAGATATGGCATAAACTTCGGCAGGATCATACTTTTGGAAACCACCACATTCCAAACCGCTGTTGTCTGTATAAAATGCACCTAAAACAATTTCTCCACTTACAACTTGCTCATCAATAATTATTGAATTAGCTTGTAATAGAACTGTCTGATTTGTTCCTGTATTTTCGCTCTGCCATGTTTTATCCTTTGGATGGCTGTTATTATAACCGATTAACTCCGTTTCTTGCGCATACTGGATGTTTGAGAAAAGAAAAATAAACAAAGACATAAGGAATGCAACTTTGTAGTTAAATTGGAATTTCATAATTGGTTAATTAGTTGAATGAATATTAAATACCAGAAATTGAAATCAAAAATAACTTTTTTTGATCAGGTTACGCAATTAATGCGATTAACCGTTATTTATACATCAATGCAATAGTAAGCAACACTCCATTGTGTATGGCATGTAAAGCTATGCTATACATCAATCCGAGTTTTATTCGCGTAAAACCCAATATCATTCCCATTATAAACTGCGGTAGGATTAATAAAGGAAAGAGGTAAAACAAGCTATATTCAAACTCAAAATTCATGAGATGTACCAGCGCAAAGAACAGACATGACAAATAAAATATCACAGGGAACGAAGTCTGCCAATAATTTTCAACCTTTTGGCTTATGTGGTCATCTTTAATAATGTAAATAATAGTTGCAATAAATAGCACGGCACCAATAATTCCGGCCACCACAATAGATAAGGTAGTAAATGCCAACGCTACACTGACTATAGCAAGTATGGCCAGTATACCATTAAATATATATTTATTGAATACAAGGATTGCTCTAAAAAAAAGCTCCTCAACTATTGGGGCAAATATTGCACCCAGAAGAATTACAAAAAATGCCCCTTTTTCAAACATGGCTTCCAGGGCATGCGAATCTCCATTCTCCAAACCAAGCACCTCATATAATGCTATCAATGGCATTATAAGTGCCATTAATATAGCATCAATTACAATCAGGTAAAACATCGTCTTTAATATAGCAGAAGCACTTCTGTTTTCTTGCCTTAGCTGATTAGGTTTGCGCAAGAATTTATAAAACTCGCTAAAACTAGATTGTAAGCTAGTAAAATCTGTTGACTCATTATTCATAGGTCAAAAATAGGAATTTGTGCTCATGGCGAACAGTATTTCTTACTCCATTACTCTTTAATGAACTGAAGCATCTCTCCTTTTTCGTTTTGTTCAAGTCGAATAAAATAAAGGCCACCTGGTAGCACCGAAACATCAACATTGCTATAATCATCAATCACTAAAACAACTCTTCCGACTACATCATAAATTTTTGCATCCATGAAGCTACCTTCTGAAATACCTTCGATATGTAATATTGATTGAACAGGATTAGGATAGACGGATAGAGGTGTTGGTTCAGCATTAGAAATACCAACATTGCTACTAACATCAATTACCAGGCTGGCGGTATCGCTTCCACAACTATTTGTTCCAATTACTGTAATGGTGTATTCCACCGAGTCATAAAAAGTTACAAAAGCTAAAACACCAAATTCCAAATATACATCGTAACTATTTGGTGATATTTGCCAGGAATATTCATTTCCATCATCTGGCGAACCACAAGAAATTTCGTATAAAGTATTTATTTGAAAACTGATTAGGTCATGTACAATCTGAACAAGTGGATCCCTGCTTACGGTCAGACTTATTAGACTATCACATCCATATTGTGTTGTATAGGCAAATTCATAGTTTCCGACTCCATAATAGCTACCGTCAAATAAAACACTGTCGTCAGCGCAAAGCAAAGAGCTTAACTCAATATTGTAGGCTGGATGAACCGTTAGCTCAAGCGCTGACACACTATCGCCAACACTTAGTGCAAAAGTTTCATAGTATAGTCCCGGTGTAGTTAAACTGCTTCCTTCAAAACTGAATGTATCTCCTTCGCAGATAGATGCGGTTTGGTAATTAAGCATATCAGCAACTACTAGATTTGTTACTACGACACTATCCTCACCACAAAAAGTGTTCAGGGTATCAGTATATTCACCGGCTATTGTTTGATATCCATTTTGAAGAAATAAGCTATCTCCAGCTAATATTACTTCGTTCTGCAATACCGTTTGCGGATAACAGATCTCAACCAATTTTGAATTTAAATGCTGACATTCACCGATTCCACTTTTAATACTTAGGGTATAAAAGTTTGTATAATCATTCCTTACTTCAAAAGCTATAGCCGTACATCCACCAGGTTCGCCGCCGTAAGAATATTCCATCACACCAACAATTGTATTATTACTGGTAAAACTTGGGCGACCAATAAATCTGAATGGCGAATCGAAGGGATAGGTATAATCAGTATGAAAAGGATAATTATTGATGATGGAAGTGATATCTCCAGTATTAAAATCTAGTTTCATAATATAATGTCTGTCGTAAAGGTATTCACCGTAATACCCATAAAACTGATTATTAGTTCCTTCAATCAAATAACTTGGAACATTGTCTGTTGCACTTTGAAAAACAGTGCTTATGGTATTATTTATATAATCGTACTCGTAAACCTTGTTGGCACAGCTTCCCTGAATTCTATTATCATTGGTTTGATAAAAATAGCCATTCGGAATGTTGTCAATGGTAAAATCAAGCTTTTTTGTTAGCACATTATTTACAGGATCGTACATAAATATGCCACCATAGTTATTAACTCCACCTTTAGTTGTTAGTCCATAAATATTTCCGTCTGGGGCTTCTATCAAATTTATTTCAGATTCAAAACCAGATACCTGCATCGCTAAGCCAAGATTGTTTAAAGTAAGAAGCGTATCTATCTGCTGAAGAACTATGTCATATTTGTAGATATGAACATTAGTTGAAGAACTTAATCCTCCCCAAGTCAGAAAACCATAAATATGTCCGTTAGAATGTTCTAAGAGATTTCCAAGTGGGTAGCTGGTTGAATCAAAATAAACAAGTGCCGTCACCTCATTTGAATCCCGATCATACTCCATGAGAAAATGCCTATCATCACCCCATGCCTGCAAATCATATTGAGTAGCATAAAGCTTTTTGTTTTGTTTCGAAACCAATACTTCGCAACCGGGTATTCTTGTTTGATGCTGAGGAGGCATCAAGGTATCAGTCGAATAATACATTTGAAAACCTTCTGCATTCAAATCTGTGCTGAATAATTGCGTGTCGGCACTTTTAAGTGGCATCCATCCATTGGCAATACCCCACAGGCGATTTTGGGCAGTTGCGTTTCCTACAAACAAAAGAAGTATTAAGATAGAGGTAATGCGTTTCATAGTTCCAGCAATAGATTGGTTAGCAGACCTAAAGTTATGATAATTCCAGTTTATTGTGAAACTTAAAATGATCAGTATTTTGGGTCAATGACCCGATTCATTATTTCAGTTATAAAAATAAAAACTGCAAGAACAATCACACTGTTCCTCAATGCTCGATGAGGCTATCGGGTCTTAGACCCTGTGTCGGTTTTTATTCGGAATGCTTCAGTACTAAATATTTATTTTTTCCAATGGTTAGATAATAAAATATGAGCAAAAGTGGTATGCTTACTGGTATTGCAATTATCATTAACCAGTTTTCTAAATTCATTTCCATGAATTTATTCAAGGTTAAAACAACTATTGCTAGTCCTATCGAAAAGGGAACTACAATCTTTAAATATTTATACAGTCTAGTGGCAGCAACAAACGCAGATAATGTAAATTCTTTTCTTTCACCTTCTAAAAGTTCAAATGGCAAATTTACACTTCCACACCAATCAATCCTTGCTCTTAGCGTATGTTTTCCTGGAGTTATCGACATCTCCTCGCTCCTTCCGTTGGCAATAGTCCCTACCAGCTCTTCATCAAGATAAATAGCTATTGTTCTTTGGGCATTTATTTTTTCGTTCACTCGCGTGATCTTAATTTTTGTCATCGCTTACTAGATTTAACCCATAAATAAATCCGATTGTAGGTAACATATTATTTGATTCTTTAGTTGAGGTAGAAGCAAAATGTCTTAAATCATTAATTGTTTCGTTCATAATTTTACCAACGAAAATGTAATGCAATTAACGAAATAATACAGAATATCTAAAGGATTCAGCTTAATATGATGTTATCAACAAAATATAAAAACCATTTATTTTTGGGTCAAAGACCCGATTTAGCGTTTCATGTTTAGAAATGAAAATTAAACCAACAGTTAAGCTCTTGCTATAAAACATCGTAATATCGGGTCTTAGACCCAAAATACTCAGCTCAATATTTATAACTAAGTTAAATAACTTATAAATAAGTTGCGTAACTTAAAATTAAGTTATAAGTTTGTAGTGCTGATAAATTAAACTCAAGAGTAATGATTACATTAACAAAAGCAGAAGAAAAGATAATGCAGATCCTTTGGGAGATAAACGAAGGGTTCATTAAAGACATTCAGGAGATGTATCCTGATCCAAAACCACCCTACAATTCTGTATCTACGATTGTACGCGTTTTGGTAAAAAAGGAAATTGTTTCCTTCAAAAAATATGGAAATACCTATCAATACTTTCCATTAATAACAAAGGAAGAATACAGCAAAACGCAAATGAATAGTTTGGTGAGCAAGTACTTTAATAATTCCTTTAAAAGTGTTGTCAACTTTTTTTCTGAGAGTAAAGAGCTAAATGAACATGAAGTTGATGAAGTATTAAAAATGCTGGAAGCAATTAAAAAGCAAAAGAAAGATGCCCAATAACTTAATCTGTTAAAACGCATGTTATGATAACCTTTCTGCTATATCTGTTTGAGACCGGACTGTGTCTGTCGATACTATTTCTGGTGTATGCTCTCTTCTTCAGCAAAGAGACTTACTTTAATTTTAATCGCATTTATTTAATCAGCATTATTGCTTGCTCCCTGGTACTACCTTTTATTCACATATCCATTCATGTTTCGTCTAATAAACTAGAAGAACCCATAAGCGAGATTGGGAAATTCAGGGCTTACTATTCAGAACTAATTGCCTCAACGGAACCTGATTTTGCAAGCAATCCATACCGTAAATATCAATCTGCACAGTTCGAAGGAAGCGAACTATTTGAAGATAATACAGACTCAATAACAAGCAATACCTTAGAAGCATCCGGTTTAACGGATCCAGAGCAAAGTTTCTTACGCTCTGTGAGCACAGCAAAAATAATTCTGCTGATTTACTTTGCCGGAGTGGCATTCTTTCTTATTCGTTTGTTAGTACTAACATGGAGCTTATTCCGCATAATAAAGCGTAATCCAAAGCTAAAAGACAAAGGCCACAGGCTGATTTTACTAAACAATGAAATTCCACCCTTCTCATTCTTTAGGTACATTTTTGTAAATAAAGAAGCGACTACGCTCAAAGAATTTGAGCAAATATTAGCCCACGAAAAAGTACATGTTAGCCAAAGACACTCAATCGATCTTTACCTGGCACATGTACTTACCGTTTTTCAATGGTTTAATCCTATGGTTTGGCAACTGCAAAAGGCCATAAAAACAACACACGAATACATTGCCGATAGCAAAGTTGTTAAACAGGGATTCGAATTATTTGATTACCAATCACTGCTCTTGAGTCAATTAATCAGCATCCGCTCAGTAGAGTTGGTAAACAATTTTAATTTATTATTCATTAAAAAACGTATAGCCATGATGACAAAAAATAAATCGGGATTTCCCGCAAAACTAAAAGCCTTGCTCATTATACCAACGGCTTTAATTATCTTTTTCCTTTTTTCGAACCTAACCATTAAAAGCCCGGTGTTTAATTACACCAACTTTGGAATAACTAAAAGTGCGAACTTCGATGGTATCTGGAAAAATACGCAACAAGGAACTTTTGGAAGTTTGCTCAGTTTTGAAGGCAAACAACTATCAGTTCTTGAGAAATTGGATCATGTAAATGTTATTGACCTGGACATTGAAATTACCAAGAACCAATTCATTATTATGAAGCATGGTAAAAAACAAGAAACCTTGCCCTATGAGTTTGTTGGCGATAAACTAAAAATCTGGTGGAACAAAACGGAAGCTTCCGTGTACCTAAAAACGGAATATGCTAATTCTTTTGAAGTATTGGTTCCGGATGCCTACACGGATATTCAGGTGCCACGCATGAGTGAAAGCAAAATTTTAGATCAGGCAAAGTACATCTTCAATATTTGGGTGTACGATGATAAATATTTTGTTGACAGAAAAAGATGCAGCCTGGCAACGCTTAGTGAAACCATACAAAAACGTGTAAACCAATTTAACGTGCTCGACAAACCCTACATTACAACCCGATTGTATGTGGATAAGAACACACACATGAAAGCTGTTTATGATCTGTTTCAGGTATTACGCCAAATGAAACTTTACAAAGTAGCTTATGCCGTGCTGCCCGAAAGCAATACCTCTCGACTGCATTATCACCTAACCGCTATTCCGCAAAAGTTGCCTCCAACAGAAGCAGATGGCGCAAAAATGATGGATGAGAAAGAAGTTGGCGACCGACTAATAAAGTTCTCGGCCAGCGATAATCTTCAGAAAACCCGCAGTAGGTACCGGGAGTTTATGATCCAGCACCCGGATTACATTGCCCAATTTCAGTGGAACAATAAAACGGAATACCAGGATTATTTAGCATTCGTAAACATGACCTACAGCGTTGCCTATGGTCTGAGAGACACATATGCGCTTAAGAAATATGACCTTAAATACAGCGAACTACCAACAAAGCTACAAAAGGAACTTCGAAAAAAATATCCGCTGCGCATAACGCATAATAATGTGGATGAAGATTTTAATTAGATCGACCTGACCTCAATTTTTGCTTAAATCACGGGGTGGCTTGATGTCACCCCGTGAGTTGGTTTTGCTAATGTTGTATGTATTGCATAATTAGCATTGGGTCGAAGACCCGATTCAAAGGACATTTCCTTTAAGAAAGAATTGGCAAACAGTCACATCCTCTTTTAAATAAGAGATCGGCCTATCGGGTCTTTGACCCATATGCTGGGGTCTTTGGTGTTTTGTTATCCTTAACTATGGAGCATTAATATCAACGCTTCCTCAATCGTTTAATCTATCCAACACACTTTCCTTATAGCTTCGGCTAATTGGAATTTGTCTATTTCCAATATCAATGTATTCATTGGTAAATGAATCTATGAATTGTTTTGCTACTATAAATGAGCGATGCACACGTATAAAGTCTTTCTGTGGTAATTTCACCTCAATACTTGAGATGGTTTCCCTGGTAATTACCTGCTTATCTGTTAAATGAATTTTAATATAATCTGCCAGACTTTCAATGAATTGAATTTCTGCAAAATCTATCCGTATCATTTTACGATCAGAGCGTACAAAGAATGAATCACTTTTTTCACTTATAATTTCATTTGATGCAAACAGCCTGGGTTCTACCGTTTCGTTGAGGTACTTATTTACACTTTGTAATAAGCGCTCAAAAGAAATTGGTTTCAGCAGGTAATCAACGGCCTGCAGGTCGAAGCCATCAATGGCATATTCGCGATAGGCAGTGGTGAAAATTATCTTTATGTTTTTATTAATCGATTTGGCAAAAGAAAGCCCGGATATTTCAGGCATATTAATATCAAGGAAAATCAAATCAATATTTTGATTATTGATTACGTTAAAAGCATCTACGGCACTTTTACAATCGGCTACCACCTCAATGGCATCAATTTTCTTTAGATGAGCATCCAAAATTTCTCTTGCTATTATCTCATCATCTACAATTAAACAGCGAATCTTTTTACTCATCTCCAATGCTTTAAATTAAATCTGTCCTAATTAATCTCATAATTGGGCTATCCGCCCAAACCCGACTGACTTTTAAACTAAAATATAAACCATTAAGTGCTATTCTATTTTTTATCAATTACCATTGCATCCTCAAACTGCTAAAACGTTTAATTGGCTATTGATTTTAATTCATGAATTTTTAATTCGAGATTATACCAGTTGTCTGTCACTTGTGCCTTTAAACTGTAATTGTTTGCGTAATTCAGATCCAATCGTTTTCGAATATTTTCCAGTCCAATTCCTCCACTTATCGCTTCTTCCTTCGATTCGATAAATGTATTGCTGATTTTAAAGGTCATCTGATTATCATCCATCATAATTTCTATTTCCAAACGCAGAAAGTCATTAACTATACTTCCATGTTTGAAGGCATTTTCAACAAACGGAATTAGCAGCATGGGGGCTACCTGTATCCTTTCATCAATTTCGCTGGCAATAAACTTTACTCTTAGGTTGTCCTGAAATCTGATTTTCTCTAACTCAATATACTCCTTAATATGCAGCACTTCCTCCTTAAGGCTCACCATAGGTTTGTTTACCTGATACAAAATGTAATCGAGCAAGTTTGATAGTTTCAGAATTATTTCGGGTGTTTGCTGCGACTGCTTTAAAGCAAAACCATAAATGGTATTTAAAGTATTGAATAAAAAATGCGGATGAAGCTGACGCTTTAGATAGTGCAACTCCTGATCTTTTAATTGAAGTTGAGTTTCCAGAATTTTATTTTGCAATTCCTTGTTTGCAGTTGCTGTTTTAAAGTTCTGACTTAGAACACTCACAAAGCTTATTATTCCAACCACAAGGAATACCAATAATAGAATAAAAAAGAAATTCTTACTCATTGGTGGCATTAGGTTGGTGTTGAATTTCAATATAAAAATTAGGCAGGTATATATGAGCAGGGTAATTATGTACGATGAGAAAACCAATGTGTAAAAACTATAGACTATCAGTTTCAAATATTTACGAGTAAACAAATAATTTGGAACAAGCCGATAGTTTACAAAGTAAGTTACGGCTATGGTTAATGGAAGCAAGCCACTGGAAAACCAAAGAGCATACTCCGGATTATCGGAGTTGTAGCTAAAAAAGTAAAAAAAGAAAAACCACACCGCAATCCAAAACAGCGTATGAAAAAGAATTAATTTCGGATGTATGTGTTTGATCAGCTTCACTTGAACAATATTAAAGAAAAATACGCTAGCCTTGCTCTTTTTTCGATGAATAACAGGATTAGCACTTCTTGTTACCAAAGAGCACTGAAATTACGCTTTATTAAACTAAATTTGTTAAAACCCGAACAGAAAGTTTCATCTGTCGCAATTAAATTTAGGCATAGAGTTTCTACCGTACATTTGAATCGGTATTAACTCAAAATAAAAAAATCATGACAGGATTACTTGGAAAAATGAACGACGGAGGCCCCATCTTCACCTACACCATTGCAATAGCTTTTATTGTGATTGTGGTGCTATTTGTGCGAGCCTTATTAAACAAAACCGAAAACTACAAAACCATTGAAATGATTAAATCAATTTCCTGGTTTGCAGTTGCCTGGGGTTTCCTGGGTCGAACATTTGGATTAATTAAAGCCTTCGATATGGTGGAGGCTCAAGGTGAATTAACCCCTTCTCTTTTGGCTGATGGCCTAAAAATGGCATTGGTAGATCCGCTAATGGGT